>JAGHBX010000171.1 GCA_021160785.1 Planctomycetota bacterium
AGTCAAGACGAGAAATACCGTGCAGTCTCAAAACTCACCACAGGAATACTTACAGTTATTGGATGTGTTGTCATGGTTATCGTAGTGAACCGTGTAATTTCTGATCTGCGGAACCTGCAAAGTTGGGATACTTTCAGGAGTATTATGCTGGCTCCATCTCTCTCTATGCTCCTTACGCCATTCATCTACGTTGTGGTGTTGGTCTCAAAGTATGAACTTGTGTTTATGAGACTTAGCTTTGGTATAAAAAAAAGTAAGAGATTGAAAAGGTACGCACGACGTCGCATAATCATGCATGCAAGGCTCAACCTGAAGCGGGTTCAGTATCTTCTCACAAGCCATCCGGTTGATCTCATGCAAATTCAGAACGAAACCGACGTTGAACGCTTATTTGAAAATAATACAAGATAATTAAAGGTACTTTGGTACGGTTTCAGGGGCTGGCGTATGGGTTGTTTGACAACATTGTGTTCAGATTTGCGGGAGCGAACGAAATGATACCGTTACCGAATCATCTGGCGGATTGTGTGGTCGTCGATACAGACCGGAGTGATAAGTTCACGCTTGCGGCGACAGTAAAATGCCTGTGTGGGGGCGAGAGTTTTCATCTTCTGTATCCGGGACAGACTCATGAGTATAGGGGTCGGCCGATACCGTGCACGGCGCAAATAGCGGAAAACTTCTTCTTTCTAATCAAGGCAGCATGTGTCGATTGCGGCGCCGAACACCTGCTGTTCGACAAGGACTTTCACGGATGGGACGGATACGTTTGCCGTGATCCGCGAAAGGCGGCTTTGCCTCGTCCTGAGCTTGTCCAGTGGAAGTGCCTTTCTTGCGGAGGCACCAGACACACCGCTAAAGTGGGAGTCCAATCACAGGGCAAGGAGGACTTTATTGAAGAATGCGAAGGAGAATTTCCAACCGAAAGATGGGTGGACGGATTTGAGTGGTTCAGTATGTCTATCGCCTGTAAGGACTGCGGCGCAGAAACAGAGGCATGGGTATCATACGAAACGATGTAGCTTCGTTCTGGATCCCCGCTTTCGCGGGGATGACATCGGGTATTTTTTCTTTCCGCAACAGAAACCAAGTTAGATACCGTCGTTGAGTTCGTGCTGGATGGGGGCTTGGGTTGTGTTTGCTGTCATTGCGCGGTAGAAGCACCAGCTTAGGCCTAATATGATCAGCAGGAGGACGACGCTTAGAATGATGTAGGGTACGGCGCCCAGGGTATCTGCGACGATTTTTTCTTGCTTTGATGCGCCGGCCTTTGAGGTGAGGCGGATCAGTGTGATTGCGAGAAACGCGCTTATGTCCAGGGTTGCTATGATGCCGGCCCAGCGGGCGAACGGCGATGGACGATTCGGATGGGCACTATGCCTTTCGACGACAACAGTGCTCACGACCAAAGCGCCCAGAGCCAGGGCCAACGACTGCCAGAGCAGGTACTGACCGAATCGGTCGGGTATGTTTTCAACTGAAATCAGGATAATAACCATTGCTGTTGAAATCAACGCCATGATTAATGCGAATGCGCCGGCCGACTTGCCCCCGCAACTCACAGGATTGAGCGAATCGGCTGCGGCTTCGGTATTTTTGCCTCGGGCGGGATTCTTTATCAGGCTCATGAGAATTGAGATGACGGGCACGATTCCAACAACGCCTGCGCCGACACAGTTGTAGACGTTCCAGTCGCCTGTATTCGGGTTTCGCAGGAAACCTTCGGCGGCGGTGAAGTCATCGAACATACTCCACATCCACAGCGTGCCCAATACAACCGGAATAAAGATGCGGATCGAATAACTCCACCAGCGTCCCAGATGCCAGTCGCTGCGTTCGTTGGCATGGGTGCGAAGCGTTTCGATATTGTAGAGCCAGCCTAACACGGCGCACTCGAGAAGTCCGAGAAACGCTATTCCCCATGTGCCGTTGATAAAGCCGTCGATCGTGTCGAGCCAGCCGAGCCCGCTGCGCGTGACATATATGAGACCCATCGCCAGCCCGACAAGGCTCATCAAGGGCAGCACAAGCCATCTGGGCCAGCCTGTTTTGTCGACGACGCCGGCCAATACCGACTCGGTAATCGAAAAGCCGGAATCGATCCCCAACGTAATCAGCGTAAAGAAAAACAGAATACTCCACCAGGCCGCACCGGGCAGTTGCGCCAGCGCATAAGGAAACGCCACAAAAGCCAGCCCCGGTCCGCCGGCAACGACTTTGTCCACTCCAACTTCGCTGCCCGTTTGAGATGTTGCAAAGGCCATCGCGCCTAATGTCGAGAAGATCGCCAGGCCTGCTACGAAACTTGTGGCAAAATCCGCCAACCCGATGATCGCGGCGTTGTTGTTGATGTCGCTTTTGCGGTGAAGAAAACTGGCGTAAGTCAGCATCACGCCAAATGCAAGACTCAGCGAAAAGAATACCTGTCCGAAGGCAAACCGCCAGGTTGTGGGCCTGGCTAATTGCGACCAGTCGGGATCGAGATAATAAACCAGCCCCTTCATACTGCCCGGCAGGGTCAGGCCGCGAACCGTCAGGATCGCAAGGATCAGCCACGGCAGCGGGACCGTGAGCCACACAATCTTGCCCACCATGTTAACGCCCTTGCAAATGCACAGGTACAGCAGAATCCACGTGATGATCAGGGGGATTACGATATTCATCTGGAACGGGCCCCACGGCTGCCCCTTGGTCAGGTACGTATCGAAAAAGAAATTCTTGGCGTTCTCGACGCCGGCTGCACCAAGGCCAGCCCACGGCAGCGGCGTGCCGTGAATGATCGATTGAAAACTGTAGCCCATGAAGCTGATGCAATAAGCCAGGATCACCGGGTAGTAGGTGATAATCACAAAGCCCAGAAGTATACCCCACCAGCCGATAAACTCATGTCGCTTATGCGTCTGCGCAAATGCATCCGGCGCCGCCCGCTGGGTAAAGTGGCCGAGGCTGAATTCCAGGATCAGCATGGGTATGCCCACGCAGAACATCGCGGCGATATACGGAACGAGAAACGCCCCGCCGCCGTAAGAATAGAGCTTATACGGAAAGCCCCACAGGTTGCCTAATCCGACCGCAGAACCCACCGCGGCCAGAACAAAACCGCCCCGCGTACCCCAGTTTTCACGCTTTTCTTCAAGCATCTCCATACAACAATCCCTTTCAATGACGCGATTTGCCGCCATCTAATAGTAAGCGGCAAACAGCAATTCGTCAATTGAAAACCCTTTCGTACACCCATCCGAAATTCCTGTCATTATTCCAATTGACACGTAAGCATGGTTGTTTTATGATGTTGCAGAATGAGGGTGGATCGAAGCGGGCTTTGTCCGCTGAGCCGGATTGCAAACAGGGCGTTGGGTTACGAGTAATAGAGATGGTCAAGCTGATTGAAGACAAGCGGAAGGAACTGGTTAGCCTCTGCCAAAAGTACAGGGTAGAGCGTCTGGAGTTGTTCGGCTCGGCCCTGACAGGTGAGAATTTCGATATAGAAAAAAGCGATATCGATTTTCTGGTCGAGTTTCTGCCCCTTGAGCCGGGTGAAAGCGCGCACGCCTACTTCGGGTTGCTTGAGGGCCTCCGGAGTTTGTTCCAGCGAAATGTTGATTTGGTGATGACTCTCGCCATAAAAAATCGCTATTTTCTCGAGTCAATTAATCAAAACAGGAAAGTTCTTTATGCAGCTTAGGTCAAAGAAATACCTTGAAGATATCAGGATGGCTGTGGATGCCATTTCTGAATTTACAGATGGCAAGACCGTCGGTGATTATGACGAAGATCATTTGCTGAGATCCGCTGTCGAGCGTCAGTTTGTGATCATAGGAGAAGCACTGAATTGTCTTGCCTACGAAGATTTGCCGACGGCCGAAAGAATTAGCGATTACCGCCGGATCATAGATTTTCGCAATGTTCTTGTTCACGGCTATGACATTGTGGACGACTTTGTCGTTTGGGATATAGTGGCAAAAAAACTGCCGGTGCTCGGCGAGGAGGTCAGAGAACTTCTGGGCGAGTGACGCGTTTCCTGGAAAGTTGCTGCGTTCGCAGAGGTGTTTTAACACATGATAGTTGTGATTGATTATAATGTTGGTAATGTCAAGAGTGTTCGCAATGCTCTTGATTATCTTGGGCTTGAGGATAAGCTTTCGGCCGATGCCGGGGATATCGAACGCGCCGACGGGATTATTCTGCCCGGTGTTGCGGCGTTTGGTTATGCGATCAAGGCGCTGGGCGACACGGCCGAGGTGGTTAAGGACGTGGCGCGGGCGGGCAAGCCTGTCCTGGGGATTTGTGTGGGTTTTCAGTTGCTGTTTGACCGCAGTTGCGAGATGGGCGAGCACGAGGGATTAGGGCTTGTCGCAGGCGATGTCAGGCCGATACCGCCGGGGCGGACGATTCCGCACATGGGTTGGAACGCGGTGCAGCCCGCCGAGGGAATGGTCCTTTTTGACGGCCTGCAGGATGACGAGCACTTCTATTTCGCCCATTCGTACCAGGCGCACGTTACCGATGCGGATGCAAAGGTCGCATACGCCGACTATGGGATCGACATCGCCGCGTCCGTGCAGAAGGACAATATCTTCGGCGTGCAGTTTCACCCGGAAAAAAGCAGCAAAGCGGGATTGAGCGTCTTGCGCAACTTTGACAGAATCTGCAGGAACGGAGCCAACCGATGCTGACCAAGCGAATCATCCCCTGCCTGGATGTTAAAGATAATCGTGTTGTGAAGGGCATTAATTTTCTGAATCTGCGCGATGCCGGTGATCCGGTCGAGTTGGGCGCGCGATACAGCGACGAAGGCGCCGACGAACTGGTATTCCTCGATATCACGGCGACGATACGCTCCCGGAAGACCATCGTCGATCTCGTCGGGCATGTGGCCGAGAAGGTCTTCATACCGTTTACAGTCGGCGGGGGCATAAGGACAGCCGATGAAATTGACACCCTGCTTCGCGCCGGCGCCGACAAATGCTCGATCAATACGGCGGCGGTTTTGAACCCCGAAATTATCGCCGAATCCGCCGAGCGGTTCGGCTGCCAGTGTGTGGTATTGGCCATCGACGCCAGACGTACGCCGGGCAAAAAGAACAAGTGGCATGTGACGGTCAAGGCGGGCTCGGAGCCCACCGATATCGACGCGGTGGAATGGGCGGCAAGAGCCGAAAAACTCGGGGCCGGCGAAATCCTCCTTACATCCATGGATGCCGACGGCACAAAGGCCGGCTATGATATCGAACTGACCGCAGCCGTAGCCGATGCGGTTACCATCCCCGTCATCGCTTCCGGAGGCGCCGGCACGCTGAACAGTCTTGCCGAGGTGCTCAAGCGGGGCAAAGCGGATGCGGTGTTGGCTGCGTCGATTTTTCACTACAGTGAGTACAGCATCAGGCAGGTAAAGGACTATCTGGCAGAGAAAGGGATCCCCGTCAGGCCGGTATCTTAATGAGCAATCTCTTCAACGCCATAATACTTTTTGTATGTATCGTAATCATGGTTGGCGCGTTTGCATTTACGCTTGATGAGGTGGGGCTGTATCTCTTTGGGCTCAAGTGGCCTTTGCACTGTCTGCTTAACCATCTTTTCGGCATCAAATGCGCTTTGTGCGGGATGACACGGTCGTTTACCGCCATGGCCGACGGCGATTTGGCAGGCGCCTTTGCGTATCACCGGCTGGGGCCTGTGCTTTTTTTTCTTGTGCTTTTCCAGATTCCCTATAGAATATGGGCGTTGGCGGCGAGCCCGAAAAAAGTCGGCAAACGATTCAGACGCATTCATGCGGGCCTGGTCGCCCTTGTTTTGACGGCTGTTATGGTTAACTGGCTGATCTACCTGGGAGGACGTTTATTATGAATGACTTGCAAAGGCCCCACGTCAGCGTTATCGACCCCATCGGGACCGCTATCGAACGGGTCAAGCTGATTCTCTTTAACCCGTTTGAAATTGAGAAATGGTTTGTCATCGGCTTCTGCGCCTGGCTTGCCTTTCTTGGAGAGGGAGGCGGCCTCGGTGGCGGTGGCGGCGGTGGTCCGTCCGGCGGCGGGGGGCATCCGGGCGATTTCAAGGGATTTGTTGCCGAACATTTGGCCATCATCATTACTGTCGTGGTCGTTATCCTGGTGATTGGCTTTACGATCGGCATCGTCTTGACGTGGCTGAGCAGTCGCGGGCGATTCATGTTTCTCCACTGTGTCGCCAAAAACAAAGCGGAAGTTAAAGTTCCCTGGCGCCAATACCGAACACAAGGCAACAGCCTCTTTCTGTTTCGTGTGGCGCTGATGTTCATTGGGCTGTTCTGCTTCGGGATATTGATCGCAGGTGGAATCGTGTTTGGTATAGTATTTGGCAGAGGAGGCAGTCCGGGGCCGATCATCCTGATCGTGGCGGTCTTTATACTTCTGCTTATCCCGCTGGCGATAATTTTTGGTGTCATCGGCAAGTTCCTGAAAGATTTTGTCGTGCCCATCATGTATGTCAACAATTCCACGTGCATGGAGGGCTGGAGCCGGTTCAGGTCGGTTCTGTCGGCGAACAAAGGCAGATTTGCGCTGTACATCCTCTTCCAGATAGTGATCGGTATGGCGATTGGAGCAATCGTGCTGGCGGCCGTGTTAGTGACTTGCTGTTGTGCCGCATGCATCCTCGGCATCCCCTACATAGGGACGGTTCTTATGCTGCCGATCCTTGTGTTCAAGAGATCCTATTCGCTGTACTATCTTGGGCAGTACGGTCCTGAGTTTGATGTTTTTGCCAGGGCTCAAGATGAAGCGGCGCCCGATGAGTTCGGACCGGCTGTTGTGTAGCGGCCGGTGTGCGGCGATTTTGGCGGGGTAAACCCCACCCTGAGATAGTTTCAGGAATACGACGCCCGCGCCACTGCAACTCAGGCCGCCGTCTTGCGAGCCGGACAGCTGGTTTGGTCGTCTTTAAGAGGATTGTGCTTTCTTAGGGAAAAGCGGCGAATAGAGCAGTTTCTTCTTTCGCAGGGTCAGTTTGCCGTCGCGGACGAACCGTTCGCCTCGCTCGGCGAAGAAGCCGATCATTTCGTTTCGCCAGTGCTTGAGCGTCTTGCTCGATGCCGAGTCGCCGGCGAGGTTGCGGGTCTCGCCGGGATCGTCAGCCAGATCGAAAAGCTCCTCGCGTCCGTCGTATGCATAATAAATGTACTTGTATCGCCCGTCGGTCAGGGCGTTGAAGTGGTCCTTGTTGTAGCACATGGCGTGCTCCATATCGATGTACCTGTGCCAGGGTCGCTTGTCGCCTCTTACAGGCCGAAGCATGCTCTTGCCGTCGATATGATCGGGTATCGCAATCTGCGCCGCATCGAGAAAAGTCGGCAGCACATCGCGCAGCTCAACGACCTCGGTCCTTGTCGTACCCCGCTGTGTGTCATGCCCGAAGGCTTTGGGCCAGCGAAGCAGCATGGGAATGCCCGCCGAGCCCTCGTATGCGTAGGTCTTTCGCCACAGGTGATGATCGCCCAACATATCACCGTGGTCGGCGGTGAACACGATCAGCGTATTGTCGTACATGCCGCGTTTTTTCAGCATGGCAAGTATGCGTCCGATCTGCTCATCGATAAAACTGATCGATCCGTAATATCCGCGGCGCGACGCCTTTGCCTGCGCCACACCCAGGTCGCCGTGCCAGGTCGACGCCGGCGCGGGCTTCCTGACGTCGGCATAGCGTTGGGCCCAGTCGCCGACAACCGGCGCAAGCATATCATCCTGGCGGTACATCTCCATGAATCGCTTAGGCGGGTCGTACGGACTGTGCGGCCGGGCGAATGACACCTTCAAAAGAAACGGTTCGGACTTGTCGTACTTTTCGATAAAGTCGACGGCCGTCTTTCCCGTCCAGTGAGTCGGGTGCAGCTTTTCCGGCAAAACGTAGGTCTTTACATGGTAGCTGTTCCAACCGACGCCGGTCGCATCCGGATTAAGGTCCGGTGCCTGTTCCTTGAACCACTTGCGATAGTCGCTGATAAAACCTTTTGTCGCCACGCGACCGGACTCGTCGACGAGCGTGCCGTGATAGCCGCGCGTCTTCTTCTGCGGATACCAGTGCATTTTGCCGATTCCAAATGTGTAATAGCCCGCATCACGCAGAGCCTGCGGCAACTCAAACGGATACTGCGGCGCGATCCGCCCATAACCCAACATACCGTGACGCCACGGCGAAAGCCCGGTCAAAAGCGCGCTGCGGGCGCAGGTACAGCTCGGCGTTGACGAATAGGCGTTGGAAAACACCACGCCATCTTTTGCAATAGAGTCAAGATGAGGCGTCTTAATGACCTTGTTGCCCGCACAGCCAAGACAATCCCATCGGTGCTGATCGGTCATAAGATAAAGAATGTTGGGCCTTTGAGTTGCCTTGGCGTTTAACCCCCTGGCGCCCCCGGCAACCGAAGCGGCCGCTGAAAACGCCACTGTCGCTTTAACAAAATCACGACGCGTCAGATTGTCCAAACGTTCCTCTGTCATCATGCACCTCCCTAAAGACAAGAAGTTATCTTTACATTTTACCTTAGAAGGATCTTAATCGCAAGCGCCACATCCTTTTTCAGGGCGATTGGGGCTGTGTTGCTGTTTTGGCGGCGTCTGTCTGCGACGTTTTGCAGATTTTTCTTATCCATGCCAGGCCCCACAGGGCGGTAGCGAAGTTTGCGGCGCATGCGGCTGCAAAGATTCCGTTGCTCTTGAAGAAGTATTTGCCGACAAACGCCAGCGGCACATAGAGAAACATCATCCGCGTCAGCGTAAGGACCGCCGACGGCATGGGTCTTCCGAGTGCGTTGAATGCCGAGCTTGCAATGAGGACTATGCCCTGTGCGCCGAAGCTTACGGGCACTATCAGCAGGTACATCGAGGCGATGGAGATGACGTCTTCGCTTTCCGTGAAGAGGCCGGACAGTGGTTTTGCGAAGATTGCCAGAATGCCCGCCATGAACAGGCCCCACACCATCGAGAAGACAAACGCATGGCTTAGACCTTTGCGGACGCGGTCGTGTTTGCCTGCGCCGGAGTTTTGCCCGACGAAGGGCGCCACGCTGGTTGACAGGCCGAAAAGCGCTATCAGTGCAAAA
>JAGHBX010000276.1 GCA_021160785.1 Planctomycetota bacterium
CCGGCCCCGTCAACGGCGAAAGCGAATTAGCCAGATTAAAAGCATCCCGCCGAACTAACATAGCCGCCATCCGCTTGTCCGCCTGCGGCAAAGACTCGACACGACCGGCTATTTCTTCCTTGCTCAAGGCATCGAAAGCTTCCGCTCCAAGCTCGAATTTGATACGCGCCTCCGCATTTTTCGTGTAGCCACGTTTAAGATTCGCCGGCACTTCGATAACTGTACCCGAAGCATCCTTCTCGCCCAACAAACCCGCCGCAGGCTGAGTATGAAATTGCGACGCAGAAGCGATCATCACACAACTCGTCGCTAAAATAAACGGAATAAACATCCCGAACGAAAGATCGAAAATCGCAAGTCCTCGAAAATCCTTGTTCCACCCGCGTTTCAAAAGTGCATACGGCATGAGAAAAGTCATATTGATCCCCACCGCCGCCGACACCGCCGTGATCATCACCGAACGCTGCTCGCCGACTATCATCCCCGACCAGAACTGGCGAAAACGCTCGTCAACCCCGTCAATAAAAGGGGCAAACGTCGCAGCCGGAGACGTCAACAGACCGGGGTTCGGAATATACCCCTTCAATATCGCCCCCCATTCGAGCCCGCCGCCCTCGGCAAAACTCATCTTGACCACCACACCGAAAAAACAAGCAACGATAACGCCAACCATCAGCTTCAGTACAATATCGAAAAACTTCACACCCTTGCTGCCGCTGTTGTAGAACCACGTCACAAAAATACAAATTACAAGAATCCCTCCGCACACCACCAGCTTGCCCCCGCTGCCGGGCATCGCATCGGGCCCCACAATATTCGGCATAAGGTTCTGCTGAAGCGCCGCCGTCGCCAGCGCGAACTGCGGCATCGCAAAAACCATATTCGCAATCAGTGTGGCGATAGCCCAGCTCCAGCCCAACATCGGATTGATATGCCGGTTGATCGCTCCGAATGGCCTCTCCTCCGTCGAAAGAGCGACATAGCTGATTGCACCTAACATCACGATGCCGGCAATAATCGCCACCGGCTGCAACCACAACATACTGTATCCGCCTAATACGCCAAGGTATAGACTCCCGGCAAGTGAAGCCCCCCCTAACGTGATCGCACTTTGCATCCAGCCGGGCCCGGACAGCCTGAAAAACGCGCCGAAAGTGGCAAGCTTACCCTTTTGCCGGGCGGTGACCAGTATCTGACGGTCCCGTTCGACAACGCCGCCTGCGTTTGGGCTCGGTTGATCGCTCATTTGCTCTCCTTTGATTATTGAGTTCTGCACAATCGCGGTCATTTTAACTGGACAAGACCTGAATGCAAACACTATTTTGAATGTGGTGCAGAAGGGAAAAGGCTTGTCTGCCTGCGTCAACGCCATCGGGACTCTATCGGGCCGGCAGGACGCCTATCATGTTGCTCCACTTGACGACTTTATCTTTTCTCCGCAGCATCAGGACGCTCATCTCCTTGTCCGCAGGGTTGTCCGGACAGGTTCCGATGTAGAAGTCAAAAGGTTCAATGCAATTGCATTGTATCTTCAGTATGCCCGGCGCGTCGCGCAGCACCCACGAGATTTCAAGCTGTTTGCTGCATGTTCCTTTTCGAAGGTCTTTGAGCATGTTGTAGCCGTTGGATTGCTGGAACGGCCCAGCGTGTGTCAGCGGCATGTTGCAGGATTGGAATTTGCCGCGGACATGATAGAACAGATCGTACTGGTGAATACTCTCAGACTCAGCCGTAACGATATCTTCGATCCCGTTGCCAGGTAGAACCACCCTTCGCCGTATATCTACGCCCTTGTAGGCGTCTTTCACCCCGGCACAGACTTTGTCGGCGGCGTAAGAGACAAGGTATCCACCGCAGTTGGCCTGCCTTTTGCCGTCTACAACCAACATGTTATGCGCCGCCGACGAGCGAAACCATCGGCCGTTTAATGCAATGCCGTAACCGCTCGTGCCGAGGTCGGGGATGATAACATTACCGTTGGCAAAGAGGATCAGGTTGAGTCGGTCATTGTGATCGTGTCCTCCGCCGTAAGGGCCGAACTTCAGATACGCGTTGACCGAATCGTTGCGAAGCATCGCAATGCCGGAGTCCTCAAACAGAACGCTCCTGGGCGGCGATGTGCCCCCTTTCGGCAGGGTCGCAGGCCCATAGAGAAGTGCGTTTTGGCTTGAGCGACTCTGGCGGGTGTAGACGGAGTTGAGCAGTTTGACCACATGGTAGTCGCCCCACAGGCCGGCGGCGATTTCATAATAAGACTCCATGGCATTGAGTTTCTTGCCGGGCCAGCCGTCGTTGTTTGCGGGGAACTCGCTGTTGTCAAATGTAAAATCGATTGGCGCCGTGTACATCAGGCGAAACTTCTGTGTTCCTTCAAGCGAATAGCCCTGCCCTTTGGCGGCCAGGTAAAGCGGCTGCAGGGAAGAAATCGTATAGAAGTGGTAACTGATCGACCCCTCGAACCAGAAGCCGTCCGGCTGAATGCCCTTTTGAATCTGCTGCTTGAGCCCATACTTGCCGTCCATAGCCGCGGTTATCAGTTCGGCATCTCCGACGGCGAAACCGACCAGGCCGACTGCGGCGTTATGCCAACTGTGAATATTGTGAATAGTGCGGGTTTAGGAATGAATGAACTTTGCGTCGGGGATGAGATAGCCGTCTGCAATGGTCTTTCGATCTTCGCCCGTCAGGTCCGGACAGATATCCCAGTAGGCCTGCGCCAGCAGAACAAGCTGCGTCGCCTCGTCAAGCGACTGCTCGCGAATCCTGCCTTTACCGGCGTGGGCGCCGTGGACGGCAAACTTATCGTAGTTGCCGGCATACCACAGGAGCGTCTTGCGGGTGTATTCAAAGAAATCCTTCTCGCCGGTGATGCGATAGAGGATCGCCGCCTGTGCGGCTGTCCTTGAAATCTCCCCGTGGACCGAAGAGCGCCAGCAGTCATCGTAAGGCGCACCCGTGTATACCCGTTTGCAGGCATCGCAGACATGCTCGTGCGGCTTATCGGGATCGAATGTCAGTCGGCGGGCGTCGTCATCGCAAAAGTATTCATGGAACCAACCCGTCGCACCCAGGGGCGGGTGTTCATACCGCAACATCACGGTGCGGGCTTCTTTCTTCATACGCC
>JAGHBX010000417.1 GCA_021160785.1 Planctomycetota bacterium
ACGAAACACAAAGAAAAGGGGTAGATTATGAGAAAAACAGGATTATTCGCGATATTATTAGGGTTTGCGGTTCTGGCGGTGTCAGGCTGTGCGAAAAAGGCCGAGCCGGGAAATGAGCTGGTGATGCTCTGTGGAAGTTCATTTACGCTGCCGATGGAGCAGTTATCCGCCAGGTTTACCGATGCGACCGGCATTAAAATTGTCACCACCGTTGCCGGAAGCGAAGTTTTCCTGCCCCAGGTAAAGGCCGCCGAACAGGGCGATATTCTTGTGACGCACGATCCGTTTCTGGACCTGGTCAAGGAGGCAGGCAAGTACTCCGATCATGTCCAGGTGGGCTTTGTTGCACCGGTTCTTGCCGTGCAGAAGGGGAATCCTAAGGGTCTGGCGAAGATCGAAGACCTGACACAAGAAGGGCTGAAAGTCGGCTTGACCGATCCGAATCACTCAAGAAGTTCATCGAATTCATCCGAAAAAACGGCCCGGAAGTCTTCACCGAATACGGCTATGTGAAGTAACGCAAGGCCACTGTCACATTCACAGCAGGCTCAGGGGATGCCTGCGGTTCTTCAGCGGCAGGGCGACGGGTCGGTTTTGCCGGTGGGACTCATACGTCGCCAGGATCATCTCCAGCGCGGCCCGGCCGTCGTGGATTGAGCCTTTCGGCCGGGTGTCGTTTTCGATTGCGTTGATCAGGTCCATCGCGATCAGGCGGTTGCCGAGGCGGTGACCGCGATCGAAGACGAGAGTCTCGGGTTTGTCGATCCCGTTGCTGCTAATCTGCTTCCATTGGGCCTTGCTTTGCCCGGGCTGCCAGGATGGATCGTCGATGAACCAGACCTGCGACGTCGCACCGGGGATCATGGTCATAATTCCCTTTGTGCCGTAGATCCACAGGCCGAAACGCTTTGCCGCTCCGTGCGCGGCGCGATGCGTCGAGAAATAGCCCATCGTCTTTTCGCCGAAACGGTACATCGCCTGTATCTGGTCGCCGGCGAGCGGGCCGATGCCCTCTGCGCCGTCGCGGACCTGGTTTTTCGTAACCGGCCTGCCGTCCTGCGTAACCTCTGCAAAACACCACTCTGCGTCGCCTGCAAAGAAACGCATCAGATCCATGACGTGCGTGCCTAACACCATCAGGTCCTCACCGCCGCCGCGACGGTCCTCCTTGCCGCGCCCGCGAAGCTCGACGATATCACCGAGCAACCCGTCGGCAATCGCCCCCCGTGCGTGTTCGACCGCCGGGCTGTACCGCGTCTGGTGGGCGATAACGACTTTGAGGTTTCGCTTCTCCATCGCCGCGATCATCTCGTCCGCCTCTTCGAGCGTCCGGCATATCGGCTTCTCAAGGAACACATGACATCCATACTCCGCACACGCCAACACCATCTCACGATGACAGTCAAGCCAGCGCGGCGCAACGCTCACGATCTGCGGACGCTCTGTCCGGAGCATCTTGCGATAGTCCGTATAGGTCCTGGAGACACCCAGCCGTTTCGCCGCCGCGGCAAGCCCTTTGGCGTCCTCATCTGCAACGGCGACGATCTCGGCGCCGTCAATCTCCTTCCAAACGATATCCAGCCCATGACCGTAATTGCCCCCTCCCGTCCTGCCGATCACCGCAACTCGATAAGCACCGCCCTTAGCGCCGACAGAACACGCAGGCGCCAACGCAAACGCCGCAGCGCCAAACGCCGCACTCCTCATAAACTCTCGTCGTCTCATGGATTTCCTCCTGTCTATTATTTTTCGTAGCGTAGCACCCACTGTCATCCCGAGTCCCGGCGCGCCGGGAAGGGACCGCTCAAACACCATCGCCGAAGGCGATTCCACCCAATCTAAAATCTACAATCTAAAATCCCACAATGTTACGCTGCTTACCTTCGATGATCACTCTAAAGCCGACATTGAGTACGGGCTGCCACGTCTCGTACGCCAATCTAAACGCCGCCCGTCCCCGCTGCGGCCGGTCGCGCCACGATCCGCCGCGGACAACTTTCTTTGTCGAAGGCGACAGGTCGTTGCGTCCGTCGTGTTCGTCGTACGGGTACCGCCGATAGTCCGAACGGGTCCATTCGGCGACGTTGCCGTGCATGTCGAGCAGTCCCCAGGCGTTCGGCTTGCCAAAACCCGTCGAGACGGGGAATTTCACACCGTCTCTGAAACGCGATTTGGGTATGGGGTTGACCTTGCCGGAAAGCGACACATCGGCAAAGTTGGCAATACCGGCGAAATCCGCTTCCGCCGCACCGTACCACATCGCCGTATCCGTGCCCGCACGACACGCCCACTCCCACTGCGCCTCCGTCGGCAGCGTAACTTTCCTGCCCGTCTTCTTACTCAGCCAGCCACAAAAAGCCATCGCCTCCTGCCACGTAACACGAATGACCGGCTGTTCGGGCAGATTGGCGGGCTCGCCGGCGTCCTTGTGGTCCTTGCCGGAACGGTCCATGACGCCGCTGTCGTGCGTCGGATCGAACAGCCTGTACACGCGGTTCGTGATTTCGGTCGTGCTCATTGTATAAGGCTTATCGATCCGCGTAACATGCAGCGGGCGTTCGTCCAGATCGCCTTTGGCGCTTCCCATCACAAACTCGCCCGCCGGGATCGTCACAAACTTCAACTCGACCGGCTTGTCCGCTTCCTTGTCGAGCGTTATCGATTCGACCGCCGCCTTGCCCGCCGTCCGCTGTTTTGCCGCCGCCTGCTCGGCCGTCAACGGCCAACCCGCAAGGTGCGGACTGGGACCACGGTATCCGGCAAGCGGTTCGGGCACAACAGGCCTGCTGGGCTTGCGTTCTTTGGCTGCGGCTTCCAGCAGGGCATACTCCCGCTCCGGATCGGTATCGACGTTGGCGTAAGCCTTTGCAAGTTGCAGGCGACGGGACTGCTGGTCGTGACCTCGCCACTCGGGGGGATTCCAACTGCCGCGATGTGGGGCGTTGAGGTCGATCCATGTAATGAGCTTCGCCCAGGCCTCCTCGTCCAGCTTAACATTGTGGTGGCCCTTCTCCAGCATCTGTATCAGCTCGCTTGTCGAGGCGTGATACTCCATCGGTTTGTTGAGGTGGTAGTCGCTCTCCGGACCCGGACGACGCACGTAGGGCTGAAGCGACATGTAGCTGACATCCTTTAGATACTCTGTCGTGTGAAACTTCTTATCCTTTGCCGTTATATTCTCGGGCATCTTTATTTTACCGGAGAAGTCGGCAATCATTTTTCCATCGGCGCCGGGCTCTCCGTTGTGGCAGCCGGCACAGTATTTTGTCAGGACAGGCTGCACCTCGTAAACAAATGAGAAAGGCCGTCGAGACCCGTACCAGTCGCTGATCCGCGACGCCTGGCGAAGCGCGGCGATGGTGGGCTTTGAAGGCGGCACTGTGCTGGGATTCTCATGACAGCCCACGCACGAAACCGTCTCGCCGGGCATACCCACCAGCCAGCTTCGCATAAGTTGCAAAGCTCTGCCCTTTTCATCGAGCGGCTGGAGTGAGATCGGCGTGTTCGCCGGCACGGCAAAAAAAGCAGAGCCGTCGCTTTCGACGGGCGCCGTTCCCAGGACACGCTTTACATCCCAACTGCTCTCCACACCGACGCTTGCATGACCGCCGGAATTAACATGGGCATAGTGATAGGAAAACAGCCGCAGCTTCTTAACCTTGCCGCGGGGGATGCCTTTGAGACCCGGGCCGCGATAGATATCGGCAATATACACAAGCGCATCGGTGGTGCGCGTATCGACCCGGTCGGGAATCACCGGCGGGGCGGGCCTCTTGCGGTAAGGAATCGGCTCCAGCAGCGCCGCACCTTCCAGCTCCTTGAGCAGGACAAGATTGTCGAACACGTCCACCAGGTACACGCCCCACAACGACCCGGGAGTCTTCTTCATACTGACCAGATGATATTTCTCACTGAGCGGATATGGATGCAGAAACTGCGGCCAGACGCCGTCGACGAGCCGATCGATTATGAGCGGCTTGACTACCTTGCCGCGGCCGGGGATCTCCTGGACAACGCCGTCCGCCTCGAACCTGCTCTTGGCGGGGTCGATTATCAGCAGCCTCCCCGCACGCGCCACACCGTGATGCCCGCCGACGATACCGACGACCCTCGTCGGATGATCGGGGATCGGACGGGCATAGAAAAAGGCGTTCGGGAAATAGGAGTTCGACCCGTAGTAAGCCAACTGCCCCGTGCCGTCCGGGTTGCACGTAAACAGCACACGCGTGAAGAAATGCGGAGCGTCGGTGTATTCCCATCGCAGGTACATCAGCCGCCCGTCGTTTAGCACGGTGGGGCACCAGTCGCTGTCCTGCTCGAATGTCAACTGCCGAATCCTCCCCGCGCCCCCGTCGAGCAGATACAAAGACACCATCGGCTGGTTGCCGTTCTGGCAGGGCAGCCCCTGGTAGCACGCCGTCGACGTCGTGGCGATCCGACCGTCAGGCAGATAGCAGGAATCATAATAGCTTACATCCGGCGTGTCTTTGGGCGTCAGTTGCGCTGCCTGCGAAGCGCCTTCGATATACTCGTAAAGATTCCACTCGTCCTGCTCGTTGCCGGAGGAGAACATAATCCGCCTGCCGTCAAAATGCAGATCCATGTCGCACACGATCTGGCCGTGCACTCCCTCGTAGACCGTCCGAAGCACGCAATCTCCGTCCAGGTCGCTCATCGCGACAACCGAATCGTTCCAGCCCGTACCCGGATTGCGAATAGTATCATTGGTGCGGGCGTTGAGCGTGGGCAGCCCTAAGGCGCCGCCGGCCGCCGAGCGAGCCTTGTTGCCAAGTTCGCGCTTAACTAACAGCACACGACCGAACTCCAGCAGAGGGTTAGCCGTCAACGCCTGTCGCTGTAACGCGACGAATTCTTCCTGCAGCGCGGCGGATTCGACGCCTTCTTGCATCCGACCCTGAAGGACACGAATACGCGCAAGGTATTTCTTACCGTCAGGATATTGACTGCCAAAAGTCTTGATCAAATCCTCGACCGCCATCCGCAGCGACTCGCACGTCCCGACAGAAACCTTGACATCCTTGACTTTCGCTGCCGGTTTGGGCGCCGGCTTCACCTTCGCCGCCCTGGCCCGACGGCGCACCGGGATTTTCTTATTCCTGGCCGCCAAGAGATTGCACGCCATCAGGCAGATAACCATCAATACGAACAACCGTCGAATCATAACTTCCTCCAGTCAATCTGGAACTCGTCACACCGTTTCTATACTGCCGCTCTTAATCCGAATTCCACAATGATACCACAATTATCCCCGAATAACAACCGCCACGCACAGGGTGGGGTTTGCCCCACCGACGTCTTTTCGCCAGGAATCAAGCATGACGCCCTTATTTGTACCACGGGGCAACAAACAAAAATTTCGAAGAATCTCACAAAAAAGACACAACGGTAACAAATCCGTAACACACGCCTGCTATAAATTCTACTGTAAGAAACGGGAAATTAATGTTAATCTGTTTTGGAAAGGAGCAAGATCGTGGAAAAGTTCAAACACAACAAAACCTTATTTGCAGCGGTGCTTTTGTTTTTGCTGGCGACATCCGCCTATGCCGTCTCGCCCAAGGTCGACAAAACCGCCTCGGCCAAAGCCAGGTCCCCGCGCGTGTTGTTACAAAAGGCCATTTACGCAGAAGAGACCGAAGGCGATTTGGACAAGGCCATCGAACTCTATCAGCAGACCATCGACCGGGCCGACCAGGTGCAACGCATCGCCGCGCAGGCCACATATCAACTCGGAATGTGCTATCTGAAAAAAGGCGAAAAGAAAAAGGCCGTCGAGTACTTTGGGCTTGTCTCAAATTACCCGACTCAGAAAGCCATCGTCGCAAAAGCCAAACAACGGCTCAAAGAACTAAAGCCGGAGAAAGTTGTTTCGGTATTCGAGGAGGTTTCGCCGCAGGTGATTGGGCATCTGACTGAACAGTACAGCCGGCTTGTGACGAAGGCAAATTCGAAAAGCCTGCAATGCAATGCGCATGTTTATTATGTCGATGTGGATTTCAAGGTTTACAGCGGAGGTATGAGTTATTATTACAATCGGGCCGGCCGTTCGCAGACGGGAAGGATCCAACTTTGCATTACGAGCTATCCGGATCAGACGCTTTATGACACGCTCGGTAAAAAGCTCAATATCGATATCGTGGCCAACAAGAATCAAAATGGTATTTATAATGTTTTTTGGATTCCCGATGAACCGCTTAGACCGGATGAGGCACTTTACTACGGCTGGAGCAGGAACAATCCAAGAAAGCTGAGTGCGATAGGCGGAGCGGATAAAGGTTTGCTGGTCATGCAGAACCAGTATGGCCCAAATGTGATGGAGACGTTCTTTCTTGTACTTCCGTCTGAGCTTTACATTACCGATGATTACGATGCTACAGCGGTCTGGGAAGTAGATGATTTTACGGTGTATTCGTGGACCCAGCAAGTGGATGCAAATGCCAATCATCTTGTGAATGTTGTGATACAGAAAAAACCAAAGATCGAAAATGCACGCACGGTAGTAGAATCGTTTTTGTCAGAGGCGATTGCCGGCAATACCGGTAAAGCTATTAAACTCGTCAAGCCCGGCAGTGCCGTCGACCGGCAGGTCGGCGACATGCAGGAATTCTGCCAGGGAAGACAGATTCAAATCACAACCGTTCATGCCAACGATAGAATTGCGCTGGCCTTTACCAATGAATTCACCGGCGACGACGGTGAAGTCGGAGTGATGGAAATTACGCTCATCAAGCAGCGGGGCATCTGGATGGTGGAAGATATCGACCTTGAAAACACAGCCAAGGCAAAATCCGACCTGTCTGATTTCCTGAAGAACAACCCCGACGCCGGAGAAGTCTCGACGCAGATTAGCGGCAAAATCACCGATCCCAAGGAAGCAGGCAAGATAGTGAAGAATGTGATCCTGACGATCTCAACATGTGCCGAATCTGATCCAAAGGTCGCCCGCTCGCTGACGAAACTTAAGACCCTGGACGAAAAGGCGGCGGTCAGTGAGATTGCTGAATATCTCGATTCCGATAAACCAACGGTCAGACGCTCGGCGATTTTTGTCTTGTGGCGGGGCGAATTTGACAGTATTGCCCCTGCCGAGCAAAAACTCCTTGAACTTTGCAGTCACGGCGAAAGCTTCACAAGGGGCATGGCGGCGATAGCCTTAGGGGCCGCCAGGGTACCTGCATCGTTTGAGACATTGACCGACATGACGCTCAATGATGCCGACGGGTATGCAAGAAGATGCGGTGCATATGCATTAGGGCTCTACGGCGATGAAAAGGCACTTGAAGTTCTGAATAAAGCACTCAAAGACACCGACCCGATGGTCAAGCAGAACGCTCAGGCGGCGATTACCATGCTGACCGAATTAAAGGAAACGCAGAACTGAAGACGCACAGTTCGACAAGTCAATTACGGTGGGTGATATTGCTGCTTGCGATAGCGGTGATATTGCCCACCGTATGCCTGCTCTGGTTTATGACCCAGGCGGTAAAGAACGAACGCCTCGCCGTCCGGCAAAAGCTGATCGGTATCTATAAAAACCGTCTCGAAACTTCTGCCCGGGAAAAACTTTCTGACGATTGGATTAGTTTAAATACGAGCACTCCCTCAACGGATGGTTTTCTCGTCTTTGACAGCAACAATGAGCTTTCTTACCCGGTCGTTGAGTTGGATGAAACCGTTAGCAGCGACGACACATTTGATCTTGCCTCTAAACTCGAATACCGCGAAAATGACCCCAACAAAGCTATGGCCGAATATCGCCGGATCGCCGAGAACGCCGACAGCAACTCTCTGCGTATCAGCGCCGATATTTCGCGGGCACGTTGCCTGCGCAAACTAAACCGGATTGACGAAGCGATTTCGCATTTGCGGGCGGTCATCTCCAAATACGACGATAGCGATAAATATGTACGTGTACATAAATGCAGGGCAAGGCTGCTGCTTCTGGAGTTGTGCCGGCAGACAAATGACGATGATTTTCTAAAGGAGTTATCCGACACTTTCGATTACGCAGCGGCCGGTATGGCGACAGATAACGATATGGTATTTCTCGGGAGGAAATCACATACGGATAAATATATTCCATCGTCCCTGCAAATATTTATGCTTAACCGTTTTATCGACTACGCAGGCGACATGAAAGAGACTGCTTCAATTACAAAAAAAATTAAACGTGCACACAGACTCATTGAGATAGCAGACACTTCGCTTATGCTTTCCAACCGATATACCGAACCATCCTTTGCTGTAAACAAAGGCATTTTCCGCCTTGATACAACCGAGCAATTTTACGGTAAAAAGGCGCGCATGGGCGGCGACTTGCACTTGATGGCTTTTAAACAAGAGGATATGGTCAACTGGTTCGCCGGTTATCTCGAAGATATAAAGCAACTACCGGCAGCTTGCGCCATTTATGATGATAAAGGCAGATTCATCGCCGGTTCACAAGTTGCCGGCCGAAAACCCTTTATCAAAGCGCCATTGCCCAGTGGCTATTTCCCCGGGTGGTATGTTGAATTATATATCGACGGGACAGCATTTGAAAAGGCAGCCAGGGCACAGGTGACGGCATACGTCTTTGCAGCCGGCCTGGTAATTGTGCTTATGCTGATATTGACCGGTTTTGGAGGCAGCCTTATCGCTCGCCAGGCCAGGCTTAACAAACTCAAGAACGATTTTATTGCAACGGTTACGCATGAGCTTAAGACTCCTCTGTCATCGATGCGTGTTCTGGTCGATACGCTGCTTGAGGGCAATTACAGCGATCAACAGCAGGCAACAGAATACCTTCAGCTTATTTCAAAAGAAAACCTTAGACTCAGCAGGCTGATAGATAACTTCCTGACCTTCAGCAGAATGGAACGCAACAAGCAGGCCTTTGATATTGTAAAAACTGATCCTTCTGAAATCGCAAAAGCCGCTGCCGATGCCGTGCAGACAAAATTCAATCGTGATAATTGCCAATTTTCCGTAAAAATCGATGATAACCTGCCGTCTGCTATGGCCGACAAAGATGCAATCGTTACCGTGCTGGTCAATCTGCTGGACAACGCATACAAATACTCGCATGGCGACAAGCGAATCGAACTGAAAGTCTTTTCCGAAAACAACGCTGTCTGTTTCTCGGTCGCCGATAACGGTATTGGAATGACCGGCCGACAGGCCAAAAAAATATTCGACAGATTCTACCAGGCCGACAGTTCTTTATCCAGACAGGCCGAAGGCACAGGCTTGGGGCTGTCTATCGTAAAATTTATTGTCGAAGCCCATAAAGGCCGGATTGATGTCGAAAGCAAACCCGGCAAGGGGAGCAAATTCAGGTTATTCTTACCGGTGTTAAGGGGATAGAAAATGCAGGACAGTATGCTCAGAAAAACCGTAAAGGCCTTTGGTGCTTTGATGGCCTTGGCTGGATTGGCCGCAATTATCCTTACACTTGCCATAATAACGAGTGGTTTTCTCTATGATATATGTACGAAAACCGGATATTTTGGTAATTTGCTCAAAGATAATTATGTTGCTCGCAACAAACTAACATTGTCCCTGTTACTCATCGGTATGTTAAGCGCCCCTGTTTTGTGCGTTGGCTTTTTGATGTACGCCAAATGGAAAGAAGATTTGCGATTTGCAAAGTCTAAATTAATACTTCTGTTTGGTTTTATCTTATTTTTTCCAGCACCATTACTCAACCTTGTTGGGGTTGGTTTGACTCCTCCCGTGTTTTTGTTACTGTTTATGGTGGAGGCCATTCACGGCCATGACACTTCTGGTATGGCACCGTGGTTATTCATTTCTTTCTTGGGATTTGCAATCTTATTATTAATGGGACATGTGGTTTCGTCTTTTGTTTACAGGTATGCTAAAAAGATATACATACATTGGATCATATTTGCCATTCTTGCAATAGTTGGCATATTTGGAGAATATTTCTGGGGTGATGTTGGTGGTGGCGAACATGGAGGAAGCATTTTGGAGCTTTTCGAAGAGATGTTCTAACAATGGAAACAGTTCTGATAATTGAAGACGATTCGACGATGCTGCGGGGCCTCAAGGACAACTTCGCGTACGCAGGCTACAATGTCCTCACCGCCGCCGACGGCGAAGCGGGCCTGAATTACGCTCTCGACGCCAAACCGGATTTGATTATTCTCGATATCATGCTGCCTGAGATCAACGGCTATGAGATATGCCGATTGATACGAAAAGAAAAACTCGATATGCCGATAATCATGCTCACCGCCAAAGGCGAAGAATCGGACATCATTCTCGGCCTGAATCTCGGCGCCGACGACTACATGACCAAGCCATTCAGCATAAAAGAACTGCTCGCCCGTGCCGCCGCATTCCTGCGCCGAAGACGGCAGGATCAGCAGGATACATACGAATTCGCCGATTTCGTATTCGACATTGGCGCGCGAAGGCTCACACGAAAGAAGCGAGAGATCAAGCTGTCGCCCAAAGAATACAAACTGCTCGAGTTTTTCGTAAAACGACAGGGCAAGGCCCTCACCCGCGATGAAATACTAAACGACGTCTGGGGCTACAACAGCTTCGCAGGCCACCGAAGCGTCGACCGATTCGTAACCACCCTGAGAAGCAAAATAGAGCCAGACCCCCACAACCCGACGTTCATACACACCCTCAGAGAAATCGGCTACAAATTCGAACCACTCTGACTTTCCCGGGCGCCTTCTCTTTTCCCAACCGTGCTGCGCAGCTCATTTGACAATCTGCGTTCCGATGCCTTTGTCCGTGTAGATTTCCAGCAGGAGGGAGTGCGGGATTCGGCCGTCGATTATGTGGGCTTTCTTCGCGCCGCCGTCGAGAGCCGTGATGCAGGCTTCGACCTTGGGCTTCATACCTGAGGTGATGGTGCCGTCATCGACCATCTGCTCGATCCGGGCTTCGCTCGCACTGGAGATTCTGCTCTCCGGATCGTTGATATCCGTCAGGATCCCGTGCGTATCGCTTAGCACGACGAGCTTCTCGGCCTGGACGGCGGCGGCGACCCTGCCGGCGACGCTGTCGGCGTTGACATTCAGCTTGCCGCCGGTCTTCGTGCAGGCAACGGTGGCAAGCACGGGTATCACGCCGGCGTTACACGTCGTAGTGAGCAACTCGGCGTTGATGTGCGATACCTTTCCCACGAGGCCGAGATCGAGTTTCCGCCCGTCTTCGCCTTCGAGCTGGAGCGGCTCTGCGAACACGACGCAACTGCTGAGGCTGTGCAATCCCATCGCCTTGCAGCCCAACTCTTCAATCGCCCGGCAGATCGGATTGTTGATTTTATTGACAAGCGTGTGTTCGGCGATAGCCAATGTCCGCTGGTCGGTGTACCTCCTGCCATGCACCCATACCGGCTCCAGCCCGGCTTCGGCCATCGCCTTCGTAATCGCCTTGCCCCCGCCGTGGACGATAATCGGGCGCATGCCAACCGTCGCCATGAAGACAATGTCGCACAGCAGCTTCCTCTGTAATTGGATATCCTCAAGGATACTGCCGCCCAATTTCACGACCACCAGGCGGTCTCTGAACCGGCGAATATACTCCATCGCCTCGATCAGGGCCGCGGCCTTTTCTATCGCCTTTTCCATAATAATGCGCCAAATTCCAAAAAAACAAGGCCAACGAAGGGAATCGAACCCTTAACCGCTGGTTTACAAAACCAGTGCTCTACCGTTGAGCTACGTTGGCATATCTTCTTTATTTACAAATGGTTACAAAAATCCGCCAAAGGCTGTTTTCCCCTATTACAACCTTGACTACAACCGCAGGCCATCTTAATAATATGCCCGTGCGATGATATATCTTCGTCTTTTTTGAGGGATTCTATTATGACAACACCTAAATCAAAAAGAAAAACTCCTCAAAGAGATTTCCACTTACTTTACATCCTACCGGCCAGTATTGCAAGAAAATTGGGGGAAAACTTTCCTCTATGGACGGAGACGATAGGAGCTATGAGGGTGTTGACCCGGCAGAACAATCGGGTCTTCGATGTTGACGGAGGGCAGAAGTGCGTGAGATTTGAAGAATGTTCCAAACGTGATGGGACAATTGGTATTGTCAAGATTGACCGCATACCGCCCAAAATCGAAGGTCTCCCAGAGAAAGGCCACCGGCTCGACGTGTAGCTATTCCGGAGTAAGACGGCCCCATGACCCCGATAAGGAACCATCTGAGCGGGAACCTTGCCGTCATTTGCCTGCGCATAGACTCTCCATGCCGTACCGATTCCTTTGAGTCTGCTGGCGCAGCTTATCCGCTTGGCATGCTCCTTCTATTCCTTGACCAGATACCGATACAATCCAAAGCTGTGTGCCGCAGGTAATGAAAAAGTCACTTGACCGTCCCGTTCAACCTTAATGCTAAAATCTTTACCCTGGCCGCAGAGGTGTTGACATTGTATGTATTTGCCGGCCAGATCGTACAGTGCGATTTTCCCTTGATTGGTTTGGTTGTACTCACGAAAGACAAGTAGATAGCCTTCTTTTTCACTCAACAGGGATTGAAAACCGGTCCAGGAGGTTCCGTCGGGCTCTGCACCTATCGGCAAAATCGTACCTTGGTGAATATGGCTTTGATGCTGACGATAAACCTTTATCACCTGGGCGATTGCAAAGGCCTCTTCAGGCAAGCCACTGCCTTCAAACCAGGCTAAGGGTTGCGCCATCATCGTCACGGCAAACACATAGCCAAAGGGCACCCCCGCCGGCGCCAGGGGATCGTCTTTTTCGTACTTATGCGCATTGCGCCATTTGTTAAGGAATTCGATCTGCAACTTCTCGGCCGGTACATACCTGGACAGCATCCATAGATTGCGTAAGGTCCAGTAGGGATAATAGCGACCAAAATCAGTGTAGCGATTTTCCAGGAAGATATTCCCATACTCATAGAAGTAGTGATAGCCGGTGCGATTATCCGCAGTGGCGTCCAGGTTGATCACGACCTGTCCGTTACTGTCCAGAACGATCCGGTCAAAAAAACGTCGCAGGTTAATCTCGGACTGCTTGTTCGGCAACTTGACGCCATCGATTTTGAAGTAACGGATACCGAAGTTGCGGTAAAGGTTTGTGACAATACGTGCATCCCGCTCCCAATGGGCGTAGTCATTGGCATTGCTGGGGTGAAACCAAAGCCCCAAATCCACCCCTTGTTCTTTGGCATACTTGACCACCGGGGCAAAGCCATCGGGAAAACGTTCGGCATGCGGCTGCCAGTTTTTCTCTTCCCAGAGATCCCAGAGCTTACCACTGCCCTGCGACGAGTTCATGGACAGACCCTGCTGCCAGACATCGTCGATCTGCAAGTGCGATACACCCAAACGCACACAGGCATCCACTTCCTTATTGACGAACTCGGCGCCTACACGGGCGTCCTTGTTACGATCACCCCAGGTGTTCATCATGATCATCTCGTCTCGTTCGGGTATATTCCGACGCAGTTGTTTCTGATAGGAACGCAGGGTCTTAAGAAACGATATCTCAGATTTTGGGCACACACCGGTGGCCAACCCATAGGTCCTCACCCACTCACCTGCCGGCAGATCGGCGGCGCGGACGCCCATGCCCACGGCTCGGACACCCCAGGTCGACAGGGTATAGTCGCAGCCGGGATAATGTAACTGTGCAAACGAACACGGGGCTTCCTTGACCATAAAAATCGCGGTGTCCTCTCCCGCGTTTTGCCCAAACAGGATATTGCCGCGCAGTTCCGCGCCACTGAGATAGGCCAGGGTAGAGGTCTGGCGCACGAGAGTATTAACGCGGTCCGTCCGATCGAAAAACTCGACCGCCCTGTAATACCAATGTGCCCCCGGCAGTCGTAACAATTGAAGCACAGTTTCGGCAGGTTCAAATTCCGGTGTATCAGCGTCATGGGCGCGCAGATAGTAATCACATCCAATCACGGTGCATTTGGGATAGATGCGAAAAACCCGACGCATATCAATTCGATCGTAGGAGGTTGTTATTTCAATCTGTAAGTGCGGGTTGGTGACAGCATCCTGCACCACTTTTTTCGACCATTGTCCGGATCGAACCTTTTCGGTCAACTTACCCAGGCTAATGTCAGGCCGACGATCCTGCATGACCAACTTGTTACCGGTCTGCACATTGACAATTGAGATCGCCTTAAGGTCTCCGTTATTCCATTCAAAGCTGCGACGGATGCGATTGTTGCCTATTGTCAATACGTTGTTTTCCAGAGAGGCATAGCACCCTCCAGTCGAAGCCGCACAGGCTGCCGAGGTTAAGGCCGGAGATACTACGAACATCAACCCGGCAAGCACGAATAATACAATCTTACATCTGGGCATAGCGTTTCCTTTTTGGTGCTTGATCTGCTTAACGTATACCATATAATTCTTGAAAACTCAAGAAGTTGTGACAATCTTCGCATATCCTCTTTTTTTGACATATTTGTCTGGTTTTATTATAATATCATGTGTGTCGCCTGGAAGGAGAGATGGTGAGAAATAAAGTGCTCGTACTGATGTTATTGCTGGCAGGCGCCGGTTCTGTCGCAGTTGCCGCCGGCCGGATGCGGGCACACTACGAGTTCGAGGGCAACTACAGTAACAATATCACCGGTCCGGCGGGCGTGCCGCATGGCAATGCGCATATTGTCCCGGATCCGGGCGGTAACGGCAAGGGTACAAGCGATGTCCTGAGCCTTGACGGCGCCGGCGACTATGTCAGGTTCGGCAATGATTCAGTATCCGGTATCACCGGTGCCGTCACGCTGACGTGCTGGACAAAAACCGGCTCGCTGCCCGATCTGGATTCGCTTGTCGCCAAGGGCTACGCATGGCGGCTGAACGGTGATAGCGGACCGGGGCAATTTGCCACTGGGGGTCTAAGCAACGAGTATCTCCACGGGACTATTAATCTGGCCGATGGGCAATGGCATCATTTAGCCGGCGTGTATGACGGGGCCAAAAAGTATCTGTACGTTGATGGCAATATAGACAGCCACACCGACTGCACGGGGTTGCTGAACACCTGGGGCGATTACGTCTTTTCGGCGGGAGCACTGCTGAAAGAGTACAGCAACTCAACTCCTTATGACGGTTTTCCAAAGTTCTTCTACGCCGGGCTCATCGACGACATTCGCGTTTACGATTATGCCCTGTCGGAAGGCGAGATTGAGAGTATCATAAGCGGCGACTGCAATGATAACGGCGTTCCGGACGACGACGACATCGCCGCCGGCACAAGCTTCGACTGTAACGGCAACGGGCTTCCGGACGAATGTGACATTGCCGACGGGCGCAGCGGCGACTGCAACACTAACGGCATACCGGACGAGTGCGAGCCGGACTGCAACGGCAACGGCATACCCGACGATTGCGACATCGCCGACGCAACCAGCGTCGATACAAATGAAAATGGCGTGCCCGATGAGTGCGAAAGCCAGTATGAAGCTGAAGACGCCGTCCTGAACGGCACAGAAGCCTACGCCCACCAAAACGCTTCCGGCGGATAC
>JAGHBX010000543.1 GCA_021160785.1 Planctomycetota bacterium
GCTATGTTGACGGTAAGGCGAAATTCGTTAGTCCCACACGAATAGAAGGCTCCCACGGTATGACTGACCGGTTGTGGGGAGGTCCAAAGTTGTCGTATGTGTTTTATGTCATGGAACTGGACCGTCCGATCCTTCGCATGGATGGCTGGAAGGGCGCACAGGAGACGCTCAACAACATTCGCGACTTCGCCAACCCGGTCACCGAAGAGCGACTTAAGCAGAATAAAAGAAAGTACCTGTTCAAGAACCTTCCAGAAGAACAGGCTGGCGTTTCATTAGCTTATGATGTAGCTGAAGGCGACGAGGTGCAGGTCAAGATCGGTATTTCATACACGAGTATTGAAAATGCCCGCAAGAACTTAAATGCAGAGTGTGGGCACTGGGATTTTGACGGGGTTAGAAATGATGCACGCAGCGAATGGAACCGGTGGCTTGGAAAAATTGATGTCAAGGGTGGCGAAGATGAGACCCGGGTCAAGTTTTACACCGACCTCTGGCACGTGCTTTTGGGGCGACATAAGATTGATGATGTAAGTGGCGACTATCCCAGCTTCATGGGAAACCAACGGATTCGCACCGTCCGGAAAGGCGCCGACGGCAAGCCAGTCCATCACATGTACAACTCCGACGCTCTCTGGCTTACCATGTGGAATCTGAATGTACTCTGGGGATTGGGCTGGCCGGAAATTATGGATGAGTTTTCCGCGTCGATGGTTGAGTATGCCGAGGCCGGCGGTCATTTGCCGCGTGGTCCCAGTGCCGGCGGCTATACCAGGATCATGAGGGGCTGCCCTGCGACCAGCCTGATTACCGCGACATGGCAGAAGAACCTGCTTACCAAAGTCGACCAGGATAAGGCCTACGACGCCATGAAACGCAGCCATCCGGTGCTCATCAAAGACGCGGGAGTTGGAGAAATGGTTCAGGGTGCATTTGAGTATTGGGCTCTTGCGCAGATGGCTGAGGAGATGGGACGTGATGAAGATGTACAATCTTATCAGGACTGGATCGGTGGGTGGAAGAAGTATTATGATCCCGAGAAAAGGCTTCTTAGCGGACGCTGGATAGAAGCCAATGATTGGCAGGGGACATTCGGAGTTTCACATGACATCAAAGGTTTAGCCTCACTAATGGGTGGGCCGGATGATTTGGCAATAAAGCTTAATTATGCGTTCGAGCAGGCAGCCTCTTCCGATTTTGTCTATACCTACAATGAAGGCTATGTCAGCTATGCTAACCAACCGGGATGTTCCAATGCACATGTATTTAATCATGTCGGTTACCCATGGCTGAGTCAGTATTGGGTTCGTCGTGCCAGCCGTCAGGCCTATGGCGGAACGAATCCGAACATTGGCTATGGTGGCCATGACGAGGATCAGGGCCAGATGGGCGGAGTCAGTGCCTTGATGAAATTGGGATTGTTCAGTCTGCGGGGGACCAGTTCCAAAGATCCGATTTATGAGATTACGGCCCCGGAGTTTGACGAGATTACGATCACGCTCGATCCGGAGTATTATCCGGGGAAAACATTTAAGATCAAAACCTATGGCAACTCAAAAGATAATTGCTATATTCAAAAGGCAAGGTTAAATGGGAAACCTTTGGAAAACTGCTGGTTTTATCACAGGGATTTTGCCATGGGCGGTCTACTGGAACTCTGGCTCGGACCGCAGCCAAACAAGAATTGGGGAAAGAGCCCGGTTCGGAACGCGCCCAAATCGCCGCTAACCGATGCTACACAATAATGGACCTATGCTGGTGTAATTATGGTTGACTTTAACAGAAGACGGTTTATGAAGACGGTATGCGTAGCCGCTACGACTGCCGGTGTATTGCACGGAACGGCTTTGTCTCGGAGTAAAGAGGAGAAACGTAAGCCTAATGTGGTGATATTGTTCATTGACGACCTGGGGTACGCCGATATTGGATGTTTCGGGAATACCAGAATTCCAACGCCACATATTGATTCCCTCGCAGAACATGGCGTCAAGTGCACCACTTCATACATAACGAATCCCCCTTGTTGTCCCAGCCGAAACTGCATGGTGACCGGGATGTATTCCCAGCGTTTCGGTCAGTCCGGCATGGCGCGTGGACTGGCGATTCCTGATGACCACCCCACAATTGCAGAGTTCTTGCGTGATGATGGGTATGTTACCGGCCATATAGGCAAATGGGATATTGGGTCACCTGAGCAAGGCCCTCATGTGCGTGGGTTTACACAAGTTGCCCGGTATGCGCTGCCGGAGAAGGCGTATAAGTGCATTAAAGACGATGGTACCGAAATATACCGGACAGATCTTGACGGTGACTACATGGCCGAGTTTGTTGATCGCAACAGGGACAAACCTTTCTTCCTGTACTTTTCACCCTTTGCCATTCACGGCCCCACCAAAGGGACGCCCCAACATTACCGGGACCGCGTCAAAGGTGGGAACGAAACGGATGCTGCGATAGCTGCGGTGGATGATGCTGTTGGCAAATTGCTCGATATGCTCGAGAAGTATAATCTAAAGAAGGACACACTTATTTTCTTCACTGGCGATAATGGCCCTAATCCCCCTGAGCGTGGCAGATCTGCTCCTTATAGAGGAGGCAAGGGGAAGGGGACACAGCTGGAGGGCTGGGTCCGCACTCCGGCTATCGTGTCATGGTCGGGCCATCTCCCGGCGGGGACAGTCTTTGATGGGATGATGTGTACATTTGATTTTTACGCCACTGCTGCCGCTGCAGCCGGTAAGAGTCTTCCAGAGCTGTGTGATGGCAAGAACCTTCTTCCATATCTGCGAGGTGAAAAGACTGGTGATGTGCATGAAGAGGTCTATTGGTATAATGCTGATCCAAGCGATGCCGAGAGGCGGAGGCTTTCGGCTATGCGATGGAAACAATGGCGGCTGATTAAGTATCCTGACGGGTGGAAACTGTTTGATCTCAAGGCAGATCCTAAAGAACTTAAAGACATGGGGGATAAATATCCGGAAGTATTAAAGAGCATGCAAGAACGACATGCTCTATGGGCGTCTAAACTTCCTCCACTCGTTGAAAGCGGGCCAGGCGGTAAACCCTTGACACCGCCAACTGGCTGGGGCTGGGTTATAGACGGAAACGTGAAAGAAAGCGAAGAAAGATCGAAAGCGAACGTCAATAAGAAACACTAAGTTTTACCCTGGATTTCCCAAGTAAATCCGTGCAATAATTTGACATCTTGAAAAAGATCTCATTGGTGAAAAAATAAAGGAAGTAATGCAATGGATATAGGTTTCAAAATCAGATTTACAGCGGGGATATTAGCGTGCATTTTAATAAGCGAGGCCATAGGCAGAGAATCCAAAGGTTTGAATACAGAGTGGGGATTTGATGCTATTCAACACATCGTCATCACAAGAGAAAAGGTCAGCCCGGGCGATGGCGACTGGGGTGGCTTCAATAATATTCCAAGTCCTTCCGCTGCGGACTATGCCGACGTATCCCAGGGGCATGGTGTTACCTTTACCTCCCTGGCTCCCCTAAGTCCTAATTCGGCCGATTCGGCGGTGCTAAACGATGGCAGGGGACAGGTTGATGATAACAGCCCAGACAGCAGTCTATTTTTTGCGGGTGATTCAGATTTGAACCGTGTTTTGATCGACCTAAACGGGTTAAAGCCGGTCTATCAGGTCAATACCTATTCGTGGCATAAGTTTGGGCGCAAGAATCAAAAACACGAGTTATTTTATAATGCAAGTGACAATCCCTCAGATCCCAAAGCGGTGCCGCTTGGTGGAGACTGGATATCGTTGGGATCAGTTGCAACTAACTATTCTAACAATTCAGAAGGGCAGGTTGGTGTCAGCTATGCAGAGTCTGACAGGGGGCTGATTGTCAATGCCCGCTACTTGCTTCTGCTGGTAAACTTTTCACCATGCTTCTACGGTGAGATCGATGTGGTAACCGATTCAAATGCCGCCAGCAAAATGCCTCTTTCCCCTGATGCTAAGGTTCAGTCAATGAAGATGGGGCGGGATGCAGCGTATGGTAACATCGAAGTTGTGGAAGGAGTTTGCGGGAACGCGGTGAAGTTTGACGGATTTACTACAAGGGTGGTTCGCAAGGCCTCTCAATCGAATTTACTCGGAAAGAGCTTTACGATCGAAGGCTGGATTGCACCTCAGGAATTTTCCCAGAACCAGACCGCAATCATCAATCAAGCCGTGGAAAGAGAGACCGGATACTTCCTTGGAATCGATAAAGAGGGTAGGCTTCTGTTTCAGGCCAACATCGGCGGCAAATGGCGGATGTGTACCTCTCAATCGCCGCTTCCCATTCTTCGGTGGTCTTATGTGGCAGCAACGTTTGATCCCGATAAAGGCATGACCGTCTATATCGACGGCAAACCGGTGGGCAGCAATCCGGCGAAGGGAGAACTTGTTCCTGCTCCGGAGGCTGAACTCTGGATTGGGATGAGTCTTATGAAGCAGGCTCCTGATGTCCATACCCGCACCGGTGAACCAGGCTACATGGTCTTTGATGGCCTCATTGATGAACTGAAGGTTCACAATCTGGCTTTTTCGGCAAAACAGGTTCAGGCGGCGTTTGCCTCGGTCAAGCCGGCGGTTGCCCAGCCATTGCAGTATCGCGAAATGCCATCAGGCCCTAAAGACGGCAAGCGTTTCAGAGCATCCTACACCCGGTTGAACTATACGCCGGAGTGGGAGAAGCAGTGGCGTGTCGGCAATCTGGCGGACGTGGTTGTGACCTTCGAAGACCCCAGGGCCAACTTCGTGTTCTGGCGCGGCACGAGTTATATTCCGCACTGGGTTAGCAAAAACGGAATCTGGTATAACAACCAGTTTGTTGAACGGAGTGCGAACTCCGATGGGTGTACGGGATGTGTGGAGCCCATGAGCGACAAACGCTGCCGCTTTTCGCATGTCAGGATTATTCAGTCCAACCCGGCCCGTACGGTGATCCATTGGCGCTATGCTCCGGTAGGGCTGAATTACAAGCATCCGTTTGTCGACCCGTATTCAGGGCAGGGGGACTGGGTGGACGAATATTACACCATCTACCCAGACATGGTCGGTGTCCGCTCGATGACACTCTATTCCACAGCCATCGACAAGAAGGCGGACTGGCAGGAGTCGATCATAGTCCACCAACCCGGCAGATTGCCGGAGGACAATATCGAGGCCACCGCAGTGTCGATCGGAAACCTGGCCGGCGATGTGGTCGAATATACCTGGCCGGGGGTGGCGAAAAAAGGCGGGCTGTTTGACGGACTTCCTGAACTGCCCTGTATCCAGATTATCAACCTGAAATCCGAGATTAGGCCGTTTATGATTGTGCCGCCGTCGCCGGAGGTGACGGTCGCCAAGTTCCGCGGCCACGCGCCCAATTCCATATTCTGTTGCTGGAACCACTGGCCGGTTTCGCAGGGCAGAACCACGGGAACCACGGCTGTCGATGCATCAAGACCGGCGCACAGTTCAATAACCTTATGGAGAGATTGGGAGCCTCATCGGTCGACGTACAATTCCAAAACATACTTGCATCTGCACGGGATGACCGACAAGGGCGTCAAAGATCTGACCGGGCTGGCGAAGTCCTGGATCTCACCGGCTGCGATGAACGTCCTGTCCGGGAACTGTCGCAACGGCGGGTTTGACAAGGAGCAGAAGGCGTACGTAGTTGAACTGAAGGATCCGCGCAAATTCGGGCCGCTGCACCTCGAGCTGAAGGCGAGTCCGGATTCGCCGCTGGTCCATCCTGCAATTGTGGTAAAAAACTGGCCGGCCGATGCGATGGCACGGGTCGAAGCCGCCGGAGAAAAACTGAAAGACGAAGAGATTCGGACAGGGCTGGAACAGGGCCTTGAAGGCGACAGTCTGGTGGTCTGGCTGAGGCTGCAAGCAACAAAGCGAATCGAAATTAAAATCAAGCCAATTGCCGGAAAGTGATTGGAGTTGTTTTCCGAACATATTTAGCAGGAGACTATGAACATGATATCAAAATACAGAATGCTGGATTGCGGCCTTAAACGTTGTGTGAGGCTGCTGTTGTCGATCATTTGCCTGACATTGGCAGGCTTATTCGTGGTCCCCGCAAACGCTTCAAATGAAAAGCCCAATATCGTTTTTATTTATGCAGATGATTTGGGTTATGGGGATGTAGGCGTCTACAATCCGAAATCACAAATCCCGACACCCAACATCGACCAGTTGGCCAGGAGTGGCCTTCGTTTTACGGATGCCCATTCATCGCACGCTACATGCACAGGATCGAGATATGGATTGCTCACTGGCACAAGCTCTGTTCGTTCCGGGGTGCGCAATACAATACTCAAATACGGCCCTGCTATTGATCCAGACGAAATGACGATCGCGGATCTTCTTAAAGGGCAGGGATACATAACTCAAATGGTGGGGAAATGGCACCTCGGTTTTGAAACAACCGACAAAACAATCTCAGGCCCCCTTAAGGGCGGCCCAGTGGATTGCGGCTTTGATTATTATTATGGCTCAGAAGGTTCTTCTATCGAACACGCCCGCATCAAGGGGCGTTTCAAAGAGTATCTTCCCATAAACATGAAGACACACAACAGAGTGCTCTGCGCGGATGCAGTAAGAGTCATTACGGAATACGGATCGTCAAAGCAGGACAAGAAACTGTTTCTATATTATGCCCCGCATGAACCCCACAACCCACACGTCCCCGAAGAGAAATTTGTCGGTCTGAGTAAAGCGGGACCCTATGGTGATTATGTCGTTCAGCTTGACCATTGGGTCGGTCGGATTGTGCAGGCACTGAAAGAGTCACATCTCGAAGAGAATACCATTGTCATATTTTCCAGTGACAATGGAGCCCAAACAAAATTTACAGAAGATTATCCCAACCACAGCCCTAATTGGATATTTTCAGGCGGTAAGGCAATGCCTTATGAAGGCGGACACCGTTTGCCTTTCATTGTAAGATGGCCTGGGGTTGTTCCTGCCTCTACCGTTTCAAAGGCTCTAATCAATCAAACCGATTTCTTTGCTACCCTTGCAGATTACTTTAATATCGATTTAGCCAAACAATACCCTGATAACGCAAAAGACAGTTATAGCTTCCTGCCAATTCTAAAAAATCCAACCTTAAGTCATCATCGCCCACCAATGGCTGTTGTGGGCAGTTATCGCAAAGGAAACTGGAAAATTATTGTTGACGGTAACTGGAGCACAGGAAGAGAAGAGGGAGACTTTAAGCTAAAAGAATTATACAACCTGGACAATGACATCTCAGAAAAGAACAATGTATTGGGAGAATTTCCCAAAATTGGAACAAGCTTGTTTGATGAGTACAGCAAGTTTCTCAGTTCTCGGGAACTAAAGCCACAAGCC
>JAGHBX010000292.1 GCA_021160785.1 Planctomycetota bacterium
AACATAAATAATACAGGATGCTGCTTTGTAACGCTCGATCCATGGGAGGAACGCACCGGCCGCGCCGGCCGGATCGGGGAGATCATGGAAAACGTCCAGCGCCAACTGTCAGCCATCCGGGAAGGAACATGCTTTGCATTTCGTCCTCCCCCGATAACCGGACTCGGCAGCGCAGGGGGCTTTGAGCTTCAGCTTCAGGATAGAGGCGGCGCAGGGCTGACTCTGCTGGAAACCGTAGGCCAGGATATGGTCTTCGCAGGCAATGCCGACCCAATCCTAACACGCCTCAACAGCAATTTCAAAGCCAGGGTCCCCCAGTTATACCTCGAAGTCGACCGCACCAAAGCCAACACCCTCGGCATTGACCTGCTGACTGTTTTCAACACGCTCCAGGCCTACCTCGGCTCGACCTACGTCAATGACTTCAATGTTTTCGGCAAGACGTTCAAGGTAATGGTGCAAGCCGACCACCAGTTCCGCAACAAGCTCGAAGATATCGCTCGATTGGAAGTGAGAAACCAAAACGACGAGATGATACCGCTGGGGACGTTGTTGACGGTAAGCGACACCGCCGGACCGCAGACGGTTTTCCGCTACAATCTCTACCCATCTTCATCCATCACCGGCCAACCCGAACGCGGCTACAGTTCCGGGCAGGCGATTGAAGCCATCGAGCGGCTTGCCGAACAAAAACTCCCGCCCATGATGGGATACGAATGGACCGGCGTCACCTTCCAGCAGCTCCAGGCCGGCGCCCAGACGGCGTTTATCTTCGCTCTGGCGATTGTCTTTGTCTACCTCTTCCTGGCGGCACAGTACGAAAGCTGGTCGATACCGTTCGGCATCATACTCTCTGTGCCGCTGGCGATCTTCGGAGCGGTGCTCGCCACATGGCTGCGCGCATTCGACAACAACATATACACCCAGGTAGCACTCGTCTTGCTCATCGGCCTGTCCAGCAAAAGCGCCATTCTCATCGTCGAATTTGCAAAACAGCGCAGAGAAAAAGGCGAAAGCGCCATCCAGGCCGCCGTCGAAGCGGCAAAACTTCGCTTTCGGGCGATACTGATGACCGCATTGTCATTCATATTGGGCGTCGTACCGCTCGTCGTAGCCACCGGCGCAGGCGCAAACAGCCGCCGGTCGCTGGGAACCGCGGTATTCGGCGGAATGTTGGCGGCAACCATCTTCGGCGTCTTCATGATCCCCGTCTTGTATGTAATTATCCAACAACTTTCGGAGAGGGTACGCAAAGTTCCTCAACCCGAACAAAGTCAAGGGCAAATGACGTGAGAATACTAAACGTAGAACGCATCGTCGCAAACAAGTACAACCACCTGCTGACGGTATTGATCGTCTCTATTTTCCTCGCCCCGGCGTTCGAGCAGGATGTGAGAATACCCGGTCTGGGTCTTGTCTCAATGATGCTGCTGCTGACTATTGTGCTTTGCCTGAGGGCGACGGTCTCGAGCAAAAGGGTCTTCTGGGCCTGTGTGGGGATATTGATCCTGGGGACTCTGCTGGACATCATAAGCAGGCAGGTGAAAACTGTTGAACTTGCCGACACCTTGTCCAACATAAATCTTCTGCTTGACGCGGTCTTTACCGCGTGGGCAATCATACTGTTGATGAAGAGCATGTTCAGGGCCAGCCGCGTAACGGCGGACACCATAGTCGGTGGAATATGCGTCTATCTGCTGATCGGGCTGTTGTGGGCGGTGGTGTATATCCTCCTGAACAATCTCAAAAGCGGTGTGATCGCATTCGAAGGTGACCCATCGCTGTTCTACTTCAGCTTCACCACGCTGACCACTCTCGGGTACGGAGATATCGTCCCAAAAGGAAAATATGTGATGATGTTGGCGAGTTTCGAGGCGATATCGGGCCAGACCTTCTTAGCCGTATTCATCGCACGCCTCGTCGGCCTGCACACTGCTCAAGGATTCAGGCTCACCGAAGAGCCCGTCGAATAGGAATCGCGGGATTATGCTTTTTGATATCAGGTTCACTTTTGTCTGTACATTTGCGGCTGGATTGTGTAGTACCGGCTGAAATGACAGGGTAAGCAGAGGCCCGCAGGGAGAGCTGTTATGAACAGGAAACTGATAAAGCGACGAGGCGATTATAAGTGGCTCATCGAGCGTACCGGCAAGATGCTCGTCGACGGCGTGATTTATGCATCCGAGGACCTGATCGGCGGCATGGACGACAAGGTCGTCGAGCAGGTTCGCAACGTCGCCTCGCTGCCGGGCATCGTCAAGGCGTCCTATGCCATGCCGGACGCCCACTGGGGCTACGGATTCGCTATCGGGGGCGTGGCGGCGTTCGACCCGGAAAAAGGCGGCGTGATATCCGCCGGCGGCGTTGGATTCGACATCTCCTGCGGCGTAAGGACGCTCAATACCGGACTCGTCAGGAGCGATATCGAAGGGCGCGCCGCCGAGATCGCCGAGACCCTCTTTCACCGCATACCGGCGGGTGGCGGCAGCACGGGAACTGTGCATCTCGGCAGGACCGGCACTGACGATGTATTAGCCGGCGGCGCCAAATGGGCGGTCGAGCAGGGATACGGCATAGCCGAGGACCTGCGGTTCACCGAGGAGAACGGCTGCATGAAGGGCGCAGACCCGGCGCAGGTCTCCGATCACGCCAAGACGCGACAGCAAAACCAGATGGGCACGTTGGGCTCGGGCAACCATTATCTCGAGATACAGGAAGTCGTCGAAGTCTTTGACACCAAAGCCGCTCAGGCGTTCGGCATTAAGCAAGGCGATATCAAGATCAGCATCCACTGCGGCTCCCGCGGCCTGGGCCATCAGATCGGGACCGACTACCTGAAGCGCATGGTCCAAACCGCGCCGCAGTACGGGCTGGAGCTGCCCGATCGTGAGTTAGCCTGTTCGCCGATCAATTCGCCGGTCGGGCAGAGCTACCTCGGCGCGATGCGGGCTGGGATTAATTGTGCACTCGCAAACCGCCAGATACTCATGCACCTTGTCCGCCGTGCGTTTGAGACGCTGGCGCCCAAAGCGAATATCAAGCTGCTCTACGACGTCTCGCACAATACCTGCAAGACCGAAGAGCACGTCGCCGGCGGCAAGCGGCGGCGGCTGTTCGTCCATCGCAAAGGGGCGACGCGCGCGTACGGTCCCGGGCACGGCGGCCTGCCCGCCGAGTACAAGCACGTCGGCCAGCCCGTCCTGATCGGCGGGACAATGGGCACGGCCTCGTATATCCTGACGGGCAACGAAACCAGCGAAGCCCTGTCGTTTAGCTCCGCCTGCCACGGCGCCGGAAGGACAATGTCACGACGCAAGGCTACAAAACTCTGGAGCGGCAGAGACGTCGCAAAGAAACTCAAACTCCAGGGCGTCCTCATCCGCAGCAAGTCCATGCGAGGAGTCGCCGAAGAAGCACCCGGCGCATACAAAGACGTAAGCGAAGTAGTCAACGTAACCGAACAGGCAGGGCTGGCGACAAAAGTCGCAAAACTAATCCCCCTGATCTGCGTAAAGGGATAATCTCGCTCTGTTTCATCAAAATACCAAGCCAATGAACAGGCATAGTGCACTTATCACCGCGGCGACGAACGTTATCCGTGACCACTTTTCGTATCTTGCATATCCTGGATGATGGTCCTCGAACTCGTAATGGTACTCCTCAAGATCGGATTCGGCACCGGGGCGCATACGAACCTTCACCCAGATATGCGCACCGATCGATATCAAAAACATTGGGCCGGCAATCAAATATATTATCAATATCATAGGCGCATTCCCTAAGAGCCGCGGCATTGCGGATCAATCAATATACATCGGCATCCGGGCCGATGCGTAATACTATATCACATCTATCTGGAAATCCCATCGTTTATTAGTCTTTAGACCGTCGGGGCGGGGATTGGGTTCGTTTTGCGTAATCGAGGGGTATGAGCCGGGTGGCGGGACACCTGGTATATGGGAATTGGGTTCGTTTCGTGAGAATAGCTTTTGGC
>JAGHBX010000586.1 GCA_021160785.1 Planctomycetota bacterium
CATCCAATGTTGGCGCTGGAAGAGCCCGAAGCACACCTGCACCCGCAGGCTCATCGGGCTCTTTTTAAGCAGATCGAAGAAATGCCCGGACAGCGAATTACCAGTACTCATTCTCCATATATTGCAGGTCAGGCGAAAGTAGCCCAATTCCGCCACTTCCGAAAAGATGGCGCCAATACAGCGGTAACACGGATGGATACAACCTCGCTTACTCAAGAAGACCTTCTCAAGATTGATCGAATGGTTATGAATACGCGAGGGGAGCTTCTGTATGCCCATGCACTTGTGTTTTTCGAAGGGGAGCAGACTGAAGATCAGGCGCTCCCGATCTTTGCCGAAAAATACTGGGGTCAGCATCCAAATGCATTAGGAATTACAATGATTGGGGTGGGTGGTATGAATTCATATACACCATTCCTTCGGCTTGCAAACAGTTTTCAGATCCCTTGGTATATTTTCTCAGACGGAGAGCATGATGCTGTTAAGGCAGTCCATAACGCCCTCAAGACAGTAAACGAGCCTACGGATTCGCCGAGAGTGTTTATCATCCCAGATGAAAAGAACTTTGAAGAATATATAATTATTGATGAATACAAAGATGTTTTGGTTGATAGGATTATTTCGGTCCGCAGCAAGAATGACCACCACAAAGAAATGCTCAAGAAAGAATGGGCAGATAAGGATAATCCCCTCGAAGATATTTACGAAGAACTCTCAAACAACAAAACTAAATACGGCAAGCCAATTGCTGAGGCGATTACATGTATAGCTCGAGAAAACTCGAGATTCCCTGCCTTGATTCGATCTTTATTTGAAAAGATATCCGATGATCTTGGTTTGGAAAAGAGAAAGGAGGAAGTTTCTTGAACACCCACCCCTCTGAAACCCAGCGAAAGATTGTTCAACATGGAGATGGTCCGCTGCTCGTCGTTGCAGGGCCGGGTTCCGGGAAGACCCGAGTTTTAACAGAACGCATCCGACGACTGTTGAATGAAAGTGAAGGACATTTTCGCATACTGGCTTTGACATTCACGAATAAGGCTGCAAATGAGATGAAAGATCGTCTATCGGAATTTCCAGATATCAATCAACGTGCCTTCATCGGTACGATGCACAGCTTTTGCATGGAGGTGCTCGCCAATAGGGGGAAATCCGTAGGAATCAACAAGCTTCCCAACATCTTCGAATCCTATCAGGACTGTAAGCAAGCTCTCTTGCAAGCAGTGTTGCACGATCCCGAATACCCTGAACTCAGGCATCTATTGAAAGGGGTTGGAGATGCAAGAGAACGGGAGAAACTCCTCAGTCGCTGGCTTGAGATGATCGGAGAAGCCAAAAACAATTTGCTGCTTCCAGAAATGCTGGATAACGAAACTGACAGGAAGGTTTATAAGGCGTACAATGATGGTCTTCGTGCATCCGATGCCGTGGATTTCGACGATCTCTTATTACTCACATACCGGTTATTTCAGGAACGCCCCAAAATTGCCGACTTCTACCGCCGTCAATATCGTTACATCTGTATCGACGAGGCACAGGACTTGAATGAGGCACAGTATCAGGTTCTCCTTGCTCTCTGTGGATCAGAATATCGCAATGTAATGATGGTTGGCGATCCAAAGCAAGCCATCTTTGGCTGGAACGGCGCTAATCCAAAATACCTTGATCTATTCGAGCGGGATTTTGGTGCAGAGAAAATCTCTATGAACGAAAATTTCCGATCTTCTCGAGCTGTCGTCAACGCGGCAAAGAGATTGGATCCCGAATACGAGTTTGAAGGAGAGCTGCCCATTGCTGGATCAATCGGATTGATCGTAGGCGAGGATGAACATCAGGAGGCGGTTCGTGTTCTGGACTATATCCAAGGTCTCATCGATGACGGTCACCAGGATGTCGAAGGTCCCATAACACTGGAGAGTTGTACTTTGCTGGGACGAACCAGGTATGTGCTATCCGCCGTGGAGAAAGAATTGGATGTACGTCAGTTGCCGTACTATAAACAGCTTTCAGCCCAACATGAGAGTGAGTCTGACCTATTGCAGGATTTTGAACTCTGTTTACGTCTCCTGGCAAATCCTCGTGACCGTTTACACCTTGGAATGCTTCTCAAGCGCTGGAACATGCGCGAAGAAGATATTTCAATCTTAAGTAACAATGTCAGCAATGGATTGGATCTATTAGCAGCCTTAAAGAAAAAGGTATCTAGGGAAGATCAAGAAGCAGTGCTCTATGCCATAGAGGCAATGAGATGGACAGAAGAGGATTTCAAGTTCGGAAGGGCGATGGATTACTTGGATAGCTTTGCGGAAAATAAAGAAAGTCAGGAAGAACGTGCCTTAATTATGGAGGATATCAAAACATGGCGTGGGCATTGGGACTCATTTTCGCGTTCGCAGCCCGGAGGTCGGCACAGCCTCACATCGTTTTTAGGTCAAGTCGCATTAGGGACAACTCAACGACCACGGCAGGACGGTTTGGCATTGCTCACAGTGCATTCAGCGAAAGGCTTGGAATTTGATGTGGTCGTGGTAATGGGTATGGCGGAAGGAACGTTTCCCGACTATCGAGCCAATGGTGCTGCACTGCAAGAAGAAAAGCGTAATGCGTTTGTTGCAGTAACACGTTCCAAACGCTTGCTGCGTCTGTCATATCCAAAGACCAAAGTAATGCCCTGGGGGGATGTGTGGAAACAAAAACCTTCGCGCTATCTGGAGGTTCTTGGTCTCACAGAGAACTCACAGTGAACAAAAATTAGATGGCTATGCCATTCCGAACCTCGCCCAAACAACTAAATATCTTGAAAACAAAAACAATTGTGTGAACATAAAATGCTTAGCGAAACAGTAATCTCAAAAGGATACCAAACCGTTGTACCTGCAAAGATCAGAAAAGCCCACGGAATAATGCCAGGGGATGTCATGGAATGGGTGGATACCGAGCAGGGAATACTGGTACAGCCAAGAAAAAAAAGAACCTTGCAGGATATAATAGGCATAGTAAAATCCGGAGGGGATGCGGTTGAATCCAAGAAGATGATCCAGAAGGGAATTAAATGATCTTCGCAGACTCCTCCTACTTTATCGCCCTATCAAGAGAGCGGGACCGGTGGCATAACGACGCACTGAAACTCGTTCCAAAAATTAACGAGACGATGATGATATCTGACCTTATCGTAAGTGAAAGCGTCACGCTGGTGGGGTCACTGGGAGGCGGAAAGGCAGGCAAGATTCTTTATGAATATTTTACAGACAACTGCAAAATAACATTTATGGATGCGGGAATGCTCGCAAAAGCAGCGGATACCTTTCTTATGTACGACGGCTCAATATCGCTGGCTGATGCGGCATCTGTCGAGATAATGAAAAAACACGGAATTAAACGAATACTCTCCTTTGACCACGACTTCGATAAAATACCGGAAATTGATAGAATCCATCAGTTATGACCTCTGCAATAACAGAATCCGAAGTCGAAGAAGTCGGACTTAGGCTACTCCACACTCCACGGTCCGGATATCACCCCGGACGGCAGAACACCCGAAAGGAACGCCTATTCCGACGTAATATTAGTCGAAAGGTTAAGAGACGCTGTCGACAGGTTCAATCCCGACATTCCGGCAGAAGCAAGGGAAGAAGCTCTCAAAAAAGTGCTGAGGACAGAAAGCCCGGATC
>JAGHBX010000275.1 GCA_021160785.1 Planctomycetota bacterium
AAAATCATTTATTTTTATGCATCTCATCTGCGTCAGCATCCGAATCCGCGTTTTTTGGTTGATGTTACAAGCCAGTGGGAGCGTAAAATTTCCGCTATCGAAGCTTATCAGAGCCAATTCTGGCTTAATCAGCAGGAACCGGCTCAGCGTGGCTGGATCATCGAGCACATTACGGCTTTGTGTCGCTATTTTGGAACCCGAGTGGGGGTGAAATATGCCGAGCCGTTCTTTATTCATGAAATGGTGGGATTGGGAAGTCTGGATTCACTGCTTTAAGACGGCAAAAGCGTGACTGCCAAAAGATATAAATGTCTTAATAACAATTACTTATGCGACATAGTGTTGAGAACTGCTCTACATGCTATTGCATTTGGGGAACTTATTAAGGTATAATAACTGCTTTGAGTAATGTATTGGTAGTGCACTGAAGCATGAAGAAATTAATACTAATAAGGGCGGCTGACACGGCTTGGCAAAAAGGTCGGCCGTCAGCAGACGAAAGCCGAATACAAGGGGTTGTACCTTTGCCGCTTTCGGAGTTGGGCAAGGATTCGCTGCGCGAGATGGCAGAGGCGATAATGAGTGAGAAACCCGCCAGCATTTACAGCAGCGGTAATGAATCATCCGGTCCAACGGCTAAGTTTCTGGCGGAGGCATGCAACCTTAAGGGGAAGAAGAATTCCGATCTTCATGAGTTGGATTGCGGTTTGTGGCAGGGTCTGAAGATTTCCGATCTCAAGAAGCGATATGGCCGGGCTTTTCGGCAGTGGCGGGAAGACCCGACGAGCGTTCGGCCGCCGCAGGGTGAATTGCTTTGTGAAACCACTCAACGAGTTGCCCAGGCACTGACGGTGATTGGGGAGAAAAATCCTGATAAGACTATCGTGGTTGTTGCGGCTATGTTCGTTTCGGCAATAATTGAATGTTTGCTCAGTGAGACTTCGCTGGTTCAATTGTGGCAGATTATTGACCGTCAGGAGCCCCTTTGTGTTTACGAATTGGAGGGGAAAAGCCAATTGCTGGTTCCTGAGAAAGTTGAAAGAATCTATGAGGATTCGAACTAGAGTGCAGAAGATAATTTATGGCAGATAATACCAAATCGTGGGATGGTTATTCCACCAAGAAAAAACTCGACGTACCGGAAGGTCTCTGGTGTCGATGTCCGGGGTGCGAGGAAATGATTTTCAATCGCGCTTTGGAAGAAAATTTTCAGGTGTGTCCGGAGTGCAATTATCATTTTCGTATTTCTGCGTGGAAACGGATTGAAATACTTTGCGATGAGCAGAGTTTTGAGGAGATGCTGGGAGACTACAGTCCGCTGGATCCGTTGAAATTTTCTGATTTGAAAACGTATAAATCGCGTCTGAAAGAGCAGCAGAAGAAAACCGGCCAGGCAGATGCGGTGGTAGTTGGCAAGGGATATGTTAAGGGTCGTCCGTTAATTTTGGTGGTGCTTGACCCGGAATTCATGATGGGATCGATGGGATCGGTGGTGGGCGAGAAGATTACGGTGTCTGCCGAGACTGCCCAGGAAGCGGAGTTGCCGCTGGTTATAGTCAGTTCGTCCGGCGGGGCCCGGATGCAGGAAGGGGTACTGAGTCTGAGTCAGATGGCCAAGGCCAGTGCGGCGATTGCCCGGTTGAACGAATCGGGGGGTTTGTATATTTCGATTCTGGCAGATCCGACGACTGGGGGGGTTGCGGCGAGTTTTGCTTTGCTGGGCGACGTTATTATTGCTGAGCCTGGGGCCTTGATCGGTTTTGCCGGCGCACGAACCATTTGGCATACTATTAAAGTGGAACTACCCGAAGGTTTCCAGAAAGCTGAATTTCTGCTCGAACACGGCTTTATCGACATGATCACGCCGCGTAGCGAGTTGCGTAGTGAAATCGCGCGTTTGATCGACTATTGCGGCAAGTAATTCCTTTTTTTACAGTCTTTTATGGAAGGTTGCGGGGAAATTTCCCGGCCGTTGACAAAACTGTTTTGCTTTGTTAAACTTTACCGCCTGACTGATGGTGGGAGTAGCTCAGTTGGCTAGAGCACCAGGTTGTGGTCCTGGGGGCCGCGGGTTCGAGTCCCGTCTCTCACCCTTTTTTATGTCATTTTTATGCCCACTGTGAAAATTACTGTGAAAATTCTGGCTGACTTTTCATCTTGTAGGAAAAAAATGGGTAAGCAGAAGCCCGCAGTCAAGTTCATTATAACACGAATCAACTGGATGCAAAACCCATAAAATAGGGCGTGGACCGTTGCTCAGGAGGTTATCTTGATACTCCTCACCTAATATCCGCCGCCCGATATATATACCATATCATCCGGGGACATTGTCATAGGAATTGCCGCTTTTGAGCCACTCGCTTGAAAGAAGAGCGAGATCTTGTAGATCTATGAAACAATCATCGTTCAAATCATACAACAACGTACATTCGTAGATCGTGAACACCGTAGTGCTCGTGTCAAAAACACCGGGATTAGTCACATCGCTTATTCGCACCAGGCACTGATTCGAGGTTACTTTAGGCGCTTACCATTCATAAGAATCGGTATTGGCCGTGCTGGCTTCAATCACTACCCAATCGCTACCGTTGTTGATGGAGTACTCCAACTTCACATTAGAGATTGTTCCCTCCGTTTGCCAGGTGATCATATAGTCGCTTTCGGCTATTATCACCTCACCTCCGTAGGGCGTTTCAAGCCAAGGTGAAGGGTCGTATATAGATTTCCATACTCCGAACGAATTTCCGCCAGCTATCGATTCCCAACTACCATCAGTTAGAAAGGTTCCGGCGTGATTGACTCTTGCCTCATACACCATGACCCAACTGCTTGCGGGGACCCAATAGTCGCTTTGCAAGGCTATCTTCATCTGGTTCGGATCGAACGTACCCGTAAAATATTCCCGGTCACTGCCTCCGCCAGGATATATCCAGTCAAAATAACCGACCAGGTCGAACACCTCACCATTAACTGTTTGCGACGTAAAGTTTAGCGATGAAGTATTGTATGTATTACCGGAAGTATAACTATAAGATTCTCGAAGCTCCCAAATACCCGTGGCATTATGGGTAAGGTCGATATTGGAATTTGGTTGTACATACTTCGCATTCCATATTCCTGTGCTGTCGCCCCACCAGGTGCCGTCATATAACTGGTCACCCGTTGCATTAATCTTGGCTTCGTAAGTATAGGACTTTTCGATTGGGTTTCCAAAAATATTCACAATATAATAAGTATTGACTTGTATAGTCAATTGAATCGGATCAAATACCCCGGTGAAGTATTCAAAGCTATTGGATTCTCCCGAGTGATGTCCCGGACTGCCATTCGAGACAAAGTGGACGTATCCCTCGATGTCGTATACATCGCCATTGAGCGTTTGCGATGTAAAAAACATTACTAAACCGTCGTAATCGTAACCACTACTACTTCCATAAGAAGGTTTGTGCCATCTCCAATAGCCTGATCCACCCTTGGTCAGATCAATCTGTCCAAACGCTGTAGATGCCGCAGTCAAAACTACCAAAACCAAACAGATAAGTCTACTACTTTGTCGAGTAGACATACTATGGTCCTTTCATTTAGGTTTAATTTGTTTTCTCTGTTTCTCTTGCCTTTCGGTATCAAGAGTGCCACAATATTCAACCATGTGAGAAGACTTCAATGTCCCTCACGG
>JAGHBX010000285.1 GCA_021160785.1 Planctomycetota bacterium
CTCAAAAAACGTCGTCGGATAGAGCGATTTTCCCGTCGCATAAGATGTGATTCGTATATGCCGGGCGGGCTGAGGATCGAAGCTTATGACGAGTCTCGGATTGGACCGCCCTTTTTGCCGAAGGATTTGCCTGTAAGATTCACCGTCGGCGCTCACCGAGACGGCATAGTCGGTCATGCAAAAACCCCTGCCGTACTGATGGACAACGACACAACCGACCTTCCTCGCCCCGCCCAGGCCGATAGTGCAATGTTGCGGAAAAGCAATACCCTTCGTCTGCCAGAACCCCCCCCCGGTCGCACCGTCGGTCAGAACCTCGGCGGGACCTTTATAAATCGAAGAAACAGTTACATCGCAGCCGTGTGCAAGATTTGCCTTATTGATCAGTCGGGCGCCTTTGAGCAGATCAAGTACGTCCTTAGGCACACCGTCGGCAGGCACACCCGCCCACCACCTGCGCCAGACATCGGCTTGTGCCTTTCGCAAATGTTCCTCGGCCAGCGCATCAAAAGGAAATTCCATCCCGGTAAGATTGCCAAGCGCAGCACCCGCCGCCTGAGCAACAACCCAGTCGGCATCGTCGAGAGCAGTCAGCAGCGCCGGAATCTCCCGGCGACCGCCGCACCACGCAAGCGCCATCGCCGCCTGCCGCCTCACCGAAGCTGACGGATCGTCCACCGCTTTTGCCAATTCATCGGCCGCGCCGTGCGCCCGCATAAAACCCAACGCCTCGGCAGCGCCGGCGCACACCGAAAGCGAAGGCGACCCCAGTTTCAAAAGCTGATCGGAAACCTGCCGGTCATAAGGATTCGTGTGAAAAATCCCGAATGCAGTCGTCTCACGACCCGCCACCGGACCGAGCACAGCACACAACACCACGACAGATATTATAATCGCCGATTCCAGGCGCAACGTCTTTACCATCGGTGCACTTCCATTGCCTGCCTCCATAAACTGTTAATGTTTCAGGTGCTGCGTCGCGCCCCTACTCGCAAATCACACGGAAGCTGACGTTGAAAACCTTCTGGTAAGGCTCGTACATCAGCCTGAACGACGACGTCGCCCGCATGGGTCGGTCCCGCCATGACCCGCCGCGAATAACACGCTTCTCGCTGCCGCCCAAGTCGCTGCGGCCGTCGCTTTCGCTGTACGGATACGCCCTGTACGCGGTGCGTGTCCACTCGCTGACGTTGCCGTGCATATCCTGCAGGCCCCACGCATTTGCCTTGTAGCCGCCGACCTTGGCCATAATCTTGGCCTTATCGTTGAACCGAACCTCCTTGGGAAGAAAGTCTTCGTTGGGATTCGGGTTGGCGATCGGTCGCGGATTGACGCCGCTTACCGCCAGAAGCCTTATCGAGTAGTCGGCAAGATTGGCGTACTCAGAGAAATCAGTATCGAGTCCGCCGTAACTCATCGCGCTGCCGGCCCCGGCGCGGCAGGCCCATTCCCACTGCGCTTCGGTCGGAAGCGAAACCTTCAGCCCGGTTTCGGCACTTAGCCATTTGCAGAATGCAACCGCCTGCCGCCATGACACGCGTATCGCAGGCAAGTCCGGATCGGAAATCGGATACCCCGGCGTCGTATGGTCTTTATGGTGCTGGTCGAGATAGCCGTTAAAGTGCTCCGGATCGAACTGGTGGAATTGTCGATTCGTGATTTCCGTCACACCCATCCAGAAGGGTTTGTCGATCTTCACCCGGCTAAGCGGCATCTCGTCACGGGTACCTTCGAGACTCCCCATGACAAACTCACCCGTGGGAACAAGCACCATATCCATCGTAACGCCGTCGCCCAGGTCAACTGTCTTGCGAATGCTGCCGCCCGCTTGCGCCTGACGCAGCTTTGCCGCGGCTTCGTCAAACGGCCAGTCGGCAGCGGTGATATGCGACGTCGCCAGAGACGGCATCGGCTTGGGCTTAACAAACTTAACGGGTTTGCGCTCAACCGAAGGAATAGCCTCCGGATTCTCGTCGCGGTAGGCATAGAGCTTGCGCATCTCCAGTCGCTTCTTGTCGAAATCCTTTGTTATTTGGCGGTACTCACTCCATGAACCGTGGTCCGGCACGTTCAGATCGATCCACGTATACAAACGATCCCACGCCTCGGCGTCTAATTGCACGTTGTGGTGGCCCTTCTTGAGCATCTGAACAAGCTCACTGGTCTCGGCATGATACTCATACGGCGGAATCACGTGATAGTCGCTTTCCGGTCCGGGCCTGCGAACGTATGGGTGCAGCGCAAGATACGACGGCGTAAAGTTGCCCCAGCCGTTTTTGTCCTTTGCGACGAAATCCGGCTTGGCCGCGCCGCCGGGCCCCGGTGAGCCGTCATGACAGCCCACACAGTATTTATCAAGCACCGGCTGAAGCTCCCGCGTGAAGCTGAATCCCCTCGTCGGCCCATACCACGGTGTTATCGGCACCGGTTCCTTCAACGCCGCTATCGTTTGAGCCGCCGCCGCCGTCGTATTCTGCCGCTCATGACAGCCCACACACGACACACTCTCACCGGGCATCGCCGTAAACCAGCTTCGCATCAATTGAATCGCCCTGCCATCTTCGTCCAGGGGCTGCACGGCAAGAGGCGTGTTGGCGGGCACCTTAAAGAATGCCGAGCCGTCTTCGTAAACCGGAACCGTCCCCACAATCCTGTGGACGTCCCAGGCGCCTTCCACTCCGATGGCCTTGTGCCCACCCATCCTCGGGTAACCATAGTGGAACTCGTACAAACGCAGTCTCTTGACCGTACCGCGCGGCACACCCTTCATACCC
>JAGHBX010000034.1 GCA_021160785.1 Planctomycetota bacterium
CCTTAAGCGTCAACGGCCTGCTCTCACGAACCAACGTCATGTCCGCAGAGTTATAGATCGTCAACTGAACCGTATCACGGGAAGGCAGCGTCGACAGATCGACCTTTGCGATAGCAGCCGACATGGTTGAAGTAAGTATGAGCAACACAACACACTTTCTCATTTCCGCCAATCCTCCTCTCTCGTGCCGTGATACGTCCGCAGCACATATTGAAATTCCTTCTTCGTATGCGGATCGAGCCCAAGAGTGTACTTCACCGTGTCAAGGTCGTCCTTTTCGTACTTGCCGCAGTCGCCGGAATTATCCAGGTCCCAGTATGGTGTGCCGAAATTGCGATAGACCTCAACCTTCACCGCAATATCCCGCGTGTTTTTGACCGTGATCTTCCATGTGCGAATCTCATCCCAGCCGGCGATGTTATTGCTGCCGTTGTATTTGTAATTCGCCGTCTCAAACGCCATCAGCACGCATGCGACCTTCACCTGCCTGGCCGCACCGAGTTTCAACTCGACGTCCTCATCCACCGGGATATACTTGATATCGGCGCCGCCCACATAGGACAGCAGCCCGTCGTCATCGGCGTGTCGATACACCTTGACGCTGCCGTTGGGCGGGGGGGTCTCGCCCAGCTCATGATCTTCATCGTTGGCAAACGAAAGAAATCGTATCGGCGCCCGCCCCCAGCGCTGCTCGTCATACTTATACAGGCTCTCGACAGGTATATCGTCTGCGTCAAACGAAGGCAGCCGCTTGCCCCACGTATTCGGTATCGTCTCGGTCCCCTCAATCGTATAGAGGAAGTATTCGCTGAGCCCCTCCTTCTTGATTTCCTTTGGCCTGCCACCGAGACTATAAAGCGAGGTTTCCCCGTTAAATTCCGTTGATGTTATGGCATCGGTCTCATCGATCGCGAAGCCAGCGTAGTGACGACCATGTTCGACACCCAGACCTTTGACAAGCCCGGGGCGATCATACGGATACTGTCGTTTGGCTAATGCGGCGATCTGGTCGAGTTGATGCACCTTGCCCACGATAAGCCGCGTCTGGGCATCCTCATAATCTTCACCGCTGCCGTTATCCACCCGCACATAGCCCGACAACTGCATCATCTTCTCATCCGCCGATAGCGTGCCCATATAGAACGCCCGCCAGTGCAAACCGCTGGTCAGATAAGTGATCTCAAACGGAACCAGCCCCTCCACCTCCGACCGGATCAGCCACCGCCCGATATCCTTGAGCCGCGCAGGGTACACCAACTGCTGGATATCGATCTTGTCGGTGTTTTTCAGCGGTTCCAGGTTAAGCGAGGTCGGATCGATCAGCGTATTGGCCCACATAAACTGCAGCCAGTTCCACCCCTTCTTCATCGTCAGATTCCGCCGCTCGCGAACCAACGTCAGATCGGCGGAGTTATAGATCGTAAGCTGCACCTTCTCCCGCCGCGGCAGCACCACCAACTCAATTGCACTGGCCGGGGCAAACGGCGCTTTCTCCTGCCCGTCTGCACTAAACTTCCCACCACCCAACATCACCTTCGCCGGCTCGGCCAGGTGCCTGACACCGCCCGGGTCGTTTTCTTTTACAATCTCCCCGCCGGGATCCTTCGGTCCGCCCGGATTGGCGAGCATAAACAAAGACACTCCCACAACCAGCACCGCCGCCGCCGCCATCCACGCCGGCTTGCCAAATGGGATTACACGCACAGGTCGCGCCGTTTTTGCTTCCTCCACAACCCGCGAAATCAAATCCCCGCTGATCGCTATTTCCCCGCCCAACACATCCAACGCCTTGAACTTCGCCTGCAGCCGCTCCAATTCCATCCTGCACGACTCACATTGGGTCAGGTGCTCTGCCGTATCACGAGCCTCCTGTCCCTCGGCGAGATCGAAAGCATGCCTGATCAGCATATCTTCTGTAAGATGGGCGCTCATAGAACACCTCCCGGCGCGTCCGGCAACAACCTCGCCAGACGCTTCATCGCCCTGAACATGTGCGTCTTGACCGCCCCTGTGCTGCAGCCCATTATATTAGCGATTTGAGAATAATTCATTTGTTGGTAATATGCCAAAACCAGTGTCGTCTTTTGTCTCTCCGGAAGCCCGTCGACCGCCGACCGAACACATGCTCTTAATTCGTCTGTCTCCATCGTTCGCCCCGGATCGCTTGATTCGTCTGTCAGGACAACTGTACCCAGCTCCTGACAACCGCCGTTCTTACATTCGCTCATCTGATTCAGCGACACTTCCTTGTACCTGCTCCGCTTTCGCCAGTCGTTAATCGCCGCATTCCTGGCGATCCGATATAGCCATCCCTTGAAATTATCGCCCTTCAAGGTGTGGGCCTTTTCATGGACACGCCCAAACGTCTCCTGAAATAAATCCTCCGCCCGACTCCGATCCGACGTCATCCGGCACAGATACCCCAACAAACCGCCCCCGTGTCGGCGCACCAACTCGGCGAACGCCGCCTTATCGCCCCGGCAATGGGCGTCAATCAGGCTTTTATCGGTACTGTCCATCAAAGCTTTTCACCTGTCTCTCAGTATTCGACAATTATACACCCCCTCCGGTTGACAAAAAAATGTAAATTCTTTGTGAAATCATTACCGGACCAACCGCACAGAAAAAGTACCGAAACGCTGCCGCACTCGATCATAATGCAAAACGTTGGCTTGGTTTTTGAGGGTTGGCGGTTAGCTAAGGGCTAAGAGGTGTTCTTTGGGCGCAGATGTCTCATTTCAATCGATTATGGATTGATGGAGAAGCCTTCAATGAGATCCCGCTCGGCAGCATCAAGGATCTGAATTCTCATTGGGTTGCGTCCCGGATTCGTCCTTTGGCTTCACTTAGATCAGAAAAAGACGACTTGTTACCAGAAATCTGTTTTTCTCTCTCAGAAAGAACTGTGCCATGCCAGGGGATTGTCGGTATATTCTTAGTGTGCTTACAAAGGTCTTCCCACAATAACTCAATGGCCGCCAACTTCTCAGAAGTCGTCATTTTGTCAAGAGGCAGGCTGATTCCCATTTGTCATCTTCCTTTCAAACAGCTTGCGGTTAACTGCTCGTAATTATAGAGGATACTGTTGTCTAATTCAAGTAGATTTTCGACGTCCATTTCGCTTCAATAATAATGCCATTTCGCGACTTTTCTGCAACATCATTTGAAACCGCTGTTGAGTAGTCAAAGACGCCAGGTAATCCAACTCGAAGTCGATTTCCTGACGCTCATCGTGCTTGTCCAGCTTCAAAACCGTCTTATTGCCTGTCAGTCTGTTAGCCATAACAGTATTCTATGAGCCCGGCCCCGGTCTGTCAAGGGGCAGTCGCCACCCGAAATGCAGAATTATTACTGTTGGAACTCATAACCATCAACCAACACGCCGTGGCGGTCGGAACAAAATACGAGAATTTTATGGCACTGTTGGGCCAGTTTGATAAAATGTCGTAATTCAAAACTTATAACTTATAAGAGGATTGCAATGATGAACAGAAAGAGATTGGTGCAGGTCTTTTCCATTGGTTGTATTTTGCTGTGCTCGGCTGCAATTCATGCACGCCCTTTGTCCCCTGAACGCCTCGCACAGGAACAGAAGTCGGTCATGCCCGAATACTACACAATTCCCGTGATCGATATTTCCAAAGAAACGAATCGGCAGGTGGTCGTCGACAGGGAAGCCGGCCAGTATCTTGGCCATCCGACGACGGTGCTGCTGGAAGACGGCAAGACAATGATCATAGTCTACCCCAAAGGCCACGGCCGGGGCGCTATCGTTATGAAGAGGAGCACCGATGCGGGTCTGACATGGTCAAAGCGCCTGCCGACACCGGCAAGCTGGGCAACGTCAAAGGAGGTCCCAACCATCCACCGTGTTATCGACAAGAAGGGCAAGAAGCGTTTGATCATGTTTTCGGGGCTTTATCCGATCCGCATGGCGGTTTCCGAAGACGACGGCAAGACGTGGTCCGAGCTTGAGCCGATCGGCGATTTCGGCGGCATCGTTGCGATGGCCTCCGTAGTGAGGCTCGCCGGCGGCGACTACATGGCGCTGTTCCACGACGACGGACGATTCCTTAAGGGGAAGGGCGTCAGGACGAAATTTCAGGTATTCAAGACAATCTCAAAAGACGGCGGCCTGACCTGGTCCGATCCGGTGGTCATCGCCGAGCATCCCCAGGCACATCTCTGCGAGCCGGGTGTGGTTCGCTCGCCCGACGGCAAACAATTAGCCATGCTCCTCCGCGAGAACAGCCGCAAGTTCAATTCGTTTGTCTGCTTCAGCAACGACGAAGGCAGGACATGGTCCAGACCGAGAGAACTTCCGGCAAGCCTCACCGGGGACCGCCATACCGGCAGGTATGCCCCCGATGGCAGGCTGTTCATCGCATTTCGCGACACTACGCGCCAAAGCGCAACGAAGGGCGACTGGGTCGGCTGGGTCGGCACGTATGACGACATCGTTAATAACGCCCAAGGCCAGTACCGCGTCCGGCTCATGGATAACCATAGCGGCGGGGATTGCGCTTATCCGGGGCTTGAACTCTTAAGCGACGGAACATTTGTAACGACCACATACGGGCACTGGACTCAAGGGCAGCAGCCCTACATTGTCAGCGTCCGTTTCAAACTCGAGGAAATCGACGCGTTGGCAAACGCGCCGCAGAAGACAAAGCTCTTCGTCAGCGGCGCCGATGGATATAATACCTATCGCATCCCCTCGCTTATCGTAACGCAGAAAGGAACACTTCTTGCATTTTGCGAGGGTCGCAAAGGCGGTCGGAGCGACAGCGGCAATATCGACATGATGCTCAAGCGTTCCGAAGACGGCGGTGCGACATGGTCCGATCAGCAAATTGTCTGGGATGACGGCGCCAATACGTGCGGCAATCCATGTCCGGTTGTGGACCGGACGACCGGTACGATATGGCTTCTGATGACCTGGAACCGCGGCGACGACCGAGAGTCGGCTATCATCGATTTGAAGAGCAAGGATACCCGCCGCGTTTTCGTAACATCGTCAACCGACGACGGCAAGACCTGGGCACAGCCAAAAGAAATCACCGCCGACACCAAGAAGCCCGACTGGACCTGGTACGCCACAGGACCCTGCCCCGGGATCCAGCTTGAGAAAGGTCCGCACAAGGGCAGGCTGCTGATCCCGTGCGACCACATCGAAGCCAAAACAAGAAAATATTATTCGCACGTCATCTATTCCGACGACCACGGAAAGAAATGGAAGTTAGGCGGTTCGACACCCACCGACCAGGTCAACGAATGCCAGGTTGTCGAACTTGCGGACGGCAGGCTGATGCTCAACATGCGAAACTACTACCGTGCCAAAAAGAACCGTGCCGTGTCGACGAGTTCCGACGGCGGGATGACATGGTCGAAGATTTACCGGGACGGCGCTCTGCCCGAGCCGCGCTGTCAGGCAAGTTTCATCCGATACAGCCTCGCATCCGATGACTCAAAAAACCGCCTGCTGTTTTCCAACCCCGCCCATACCGACAGCAGGGTCAATATGACCGTCAAACTCAGCTGCGACGAAGGCAGGACCTGGCCCGTCGCAAAGACACTCCATGCGGGCCCTGCCGCCTACTCATGTCTGGCCGTCTTAGGCGACGGCCGAATCGCATGCCTCTACGAAGCAGGCCAAAACAGCCCATACGAAACCATCATATTTGGAAGATTCTCCCTGCGATGGCTGAGTACGAAGTAATGAAGCTTGCCGGTTACAATTGAAAAATAGAAACAAGGAGAAGTATGAAGCGATTGGAAGGGATCGTCGGAGTTAAGGACAGCGGCGGAGATATGGTATACTTTGAAAATCTCGTAAAACTTCGCAAGTACCGGCCGGACTGGACATTTTTCGCAGGACCCGAGCACCTTCTGGTCCAAGCGGTCAGGCTCGGCGGCAACGGGGGTGTCAACGGTGGGGCGAATGTGTTTCCGCGGCTTTTCGTTGAGACGTATAAGGCGGCCGCTGCCGGAAATGAATCACGCCTAAACGCTCTGCAGGAACAGATCGAATACTTCCAGAACATTTACGCCATCGGCAAGTATGCTTCGCGATTTATTAAAGGGACCAAATGCGCTCTTTCGGTTCTGGGGATATGCGATGATTTCATGGGCGAACCTTTTCATCGTTTCCGAAGCCCGGAACGTAAGCGGGTAATTGAAATCATGGAAAAATCTATCGCCCAAATCAATCGGCTCCTCGAAGAAGGTTGACGCCGAGTCGGATTATTAGAAGAGGAAATGATGAAAGCAAAATGTCGGTTGTTATTATCTGTGTGTTTTTTCGTTGTTGCAGCGGCCTCAACGGTTATTTTCGCAGAAGATGCCAATGAAACCGGGATGCAGTTTGTGCCTATCAAGGCCGGGAGCTTCACGATGGGGGCGGATCTGTCCGCCGACTACATTACAGCCGAGAAAGGGATCTTCATCCAGGACGAGTTCCCGGTTCGCAAGGTAACTATCACCCGGGATTTCGAAATGGGCAGATATGAGGTTACCAATGCTCAGTACGAAAAGTTCGATCCCAAACACGCGGCGTTGCGTGGAAAGGCGTATGGTATAAGCGCAGACGACAACGAAGCGGTCGTTTACGTCAACTGGTATGAGGCCACAGGGTTTTGCAAGTGGCTGTCGGCGAATGACAAAGAGTACGATTACCGTTTGCCCACCGAAGCTGAATGGGAATATGCCTGTCGCGCGGGTACGAGAACGCCTTACAATGACGGTGTCGGCGGGGATATTTACTCTTTGAATCCTCTCGGGGAACTGACGGGAAAATGGCGGATCATTACGCCCTGGCTAATTACCCGCGGCAATCGTCCGGCAAAAAATATCGCCTGGGAGAGCCCGGAGGACGTCGACCTGACGGTTGGACAGGATGGGCCTAATGCCTGGGGTCTGTATGACATGATCGGCGGCGTGCAGGAGATGACTGGCGACTGGTACGGCCCGTATGTCGAGTCCGACACGGTCGATCCGGTTGGCTACGCCGACGGTTCCTCCAAGGTTGTCAGGGGTGGGTGCCATAATGTTTATATACAGACGCTTCGATCGGCGAACAGGTCTTCGTCCAACAGGACAGACAGCCATTTTCTCATGGGTTTCAGGGTGACAAGAGTGCCCAAAGGGCAAACATTGTCCAAACCGAAACTCAAACAGCCTGTAAAACGCTGGGCTAAGAACGTTTCGCAGAAAAAATACAAATGGAAATCCGACAGTATGAAGCCGTCTTTCGAGCTGGTTTCGCTGTATGATGTCAAAGACGCCTACGGTACCGCCGAGTTAACCAGGCAGTACGAGATTCCGATCTACAACCATAGCCATTCGCCCGCTCTTACATGGTGCAATAACGGCGATGTGCTGCTGGCGTGGTTTACCGGCGAGAGTGAGAAGGGGCAGGCTCTTACGGTTCTGGGGCTTCGTGGGCGTCGCCAGAGGTCAGGCAAACTGGTGTGGGATACGGAGGTGTCGGAGTTCTATAAAGAGGCCGATAGGAACATGCACGGTACGCAGTTGTGGAACAATGCAGTGAGGCTGGCAAACGGTTTCAAGGAGCCTTTCACGTTATATCTCCTCAATGGAATCTGCACCGACGGAAAGTGGTCCAAGCAGGCTCCACTATACTTTCAATCTCGCATGGTTGATGGGAAAGTAGCAATAAGCAGTACTCGGATATACCACCAGGAACTCAGTGATTCCAATCCTCCGAAAATATTGCGATGAGGTGGATGGTTTAATCCCGCTTGACAACATCACGGAATCTGTTAGGGTGGACGGCAAGGACAGGGCTCAAAAGTTTGCATCGGATAAAGGATTGATAAATGCGAAAGGTATTCTTCTCGGCTCTCATTTTAGTATTCTTCAATCTTAACGCCTTTGCCGAACCGTCTGGAATACAAAACTCCCTGGAATGGTCCCAACTCCCCGACCTTCCCGATCCTCTCGGCGTTGCAGGCCCCTTCGCAGGAGTCCACAACGATGCCCTCATTATCGCAGGCGGTGCAAATTTTCCCCTGCCCGTCTGGGAAACCTCAAAAGTCTGGCATGACAAAATCTATGTCCTGCTAAAGCCCGAAAACTCCACCACGGATTCTTACCAATGGGTCAAAGGCTTCAGGCTCGATAAGCCCCTGGCTTACGGGATGAGCGTTTCGACCGAACACGGCGTCGTCTGCATTGGCGGAAATGACGGCAAGGAAACCTTTAGTGACGTGTTTCTTCTAACCTGGGATCCCGAAAAAAAGACCATAAGCCAAAAGCCATTTCCCTCGCTGCCCGAGCCCTGTGCTTACGGAGCCGCCGCGCAGATCGCCGATACAATCTATCTGGCCGGGGGCTGCAGCGGTCTCGGTCTGGAAACAGCAACCACAAATTTCTGGTCCATGGATTTATCCGAAATCGACGACCCCAATTCATTTGAATGGGAACCAGTCCTCACCTGGCCCGGGCCCTCGCGAGCATTCAATCTCACCGTCGCCCAGCACAACGGAAAAGCCGACTGCATCTATGTATTCAGCGGCAGGCGCCGACAAACAGACACAAACGGCCAAAGCCAGGTCCAATTCCTGACAGATATTTACGAATTCAATCCGGCAAATTACCAACCCAAAAAATACGACCCCGCAACCAGGCAATATGCGGGCAAGAAAAATCCATGGCGAAAACGCGCCGATCTCCCCCGGAGTGTCATGGCCGGCGCCGCAATCAAAGTCGGTCAAAGCCATATCTTCGTTCTCGGCGGCGCAGACGGCCAACTGTTTGACAAGGCGGATGAACTCAAAGACAATCACCCCGGCTTCCCCAGGAACGCCCTCGCCTATCACACGATCACAGACACATGGATAAATGCAGGCGATATCCCTGCAAATCACGTCACTACCACCGCTCTTAGATGGGGAACCGATTCCGTCAGGGACCCCATTATCGTCCCCACAGGCGAAATCCGCCCCCGCGTACGCTCGCCGAAAATCTGGCGGGTAATCCCTGTCAAAGGCAAAGATCGTTTCGGATGGATTGACTTTTCCACCATCGGAATTTATTTAACACTGCTGATACTGGTAGGGGTGTTCTTTTCTTTTCGCAATAAGAATTCCGACGACTTTTTTCGCGGAGGCAGACGAGTCCCGTGGATTGTCGCAGGCCTCAGCATATTCGCAACTATGCTCAGTTCGATCACATTCATAGCGATACCGGCAAAAACTTACGCCACAGACTGGCTGTATTTCCTGGTAAACATGGCCGCCATCGCCGTCACGCCGCTGGTTATTCTCCTGTTCCTGCCGTTCTTTAGGAAGATCGACGCAGCCAGCGCCTATGAATATCTTGAAAAAAGATTCAGCAGGCCCGTCCGCCTCTTTGCCAGCGCCTCGTTCATTCTCTTTCAGATCGGTCGAATGGCAATAGTGCTGTATCTGCCCGCACTTGCACTCGCTGCGATTACACCTTTCACCGAATTACAGTGCATCCTGCTCATGGGCGTTTTGAGCATAGTCTACTGTACTATGGGAGGCCTCGAAGCGGTTGTCTGGACCGATGCAATTCAAACCTTTGTACTGCTTGGAGGAGCGTTGCTAAGTCTCGTCCTCATCATTTTCAGCGTACAGGGCGGTTTTTCCG
>JAGHBX010000443.1 GCA_021160785.1 Planctomycetota bacterium
GACACGGGGCAGGCCGAGTTTACCGTCTACGACAAATCCATCGACGGCTATCGCGACGTGCAATACGGCGACATCGTTATCCTCATGCGAAGTCTCGCCAACCGCGCCAACGAATACGTCGAGATGCTCCGGCTGGCGGGCATCCCCGTCAACAGCCAAAGCGCCGCCGGCTACTTCGCCACCACCGAAATCACCGACGCCGTCTGCCTGCTCAAGGTGCTGGACAACCCGCAGCAGGATATCGAGTTGGCCGCCGTCCTGCGAAGCCCCTTCTTCAAACTCACCGATACCGAGCTTGCGATGATCCGCGCCCACGCAGGCGCGGGCCGTCATACCGACTCGAATAAGAGCTTCTTCGATTGCGCAGTGCTTTACGCAGCCGAAGGTCCTGACGTTCAGCTTCGCGCCAAAGCCGGCGACGTTCTCGACCGTCTGAAAGAGTGGCGAACCGACGCGCGGAGCGAAAGTCTTGCCGATCTGCTCTGGCGAATATTCCGACAGACGGGCTATCTGTCGTATGTTTCGGCGCTTCCAAACGGCAGGCAGAGAAAGGCCAATCTCGAAAAGCTGCACGACCGGGCGATTCAGTTCGAGGGTTTCACCGGCCCGCGGACAACGTCGTTAGCTCGTTTCGTCGAGTATATCGAAAAGCTCCTCGACCAGCAGGGCGACTGGGCGCCGGCGACACCGGAAACCGCCACCGACAACGCGGTTCGCATTATCAGCATACACAGGAGCAAGGGCCTCGAATTTCCGGTTGTCTTTGCCGCCGAGCTTGGCCACAGGTTCAACATGGGCGATTCTTCGGCTGATTGTCTCATCGACGATCCGGAGACAATCGGCCTTCGCATCATCGAGCCGACCATGCGGGTCAAATTCAGCGGCATGGCCCACCAGGTCATCGCCGAAAAGAAACGCGACCAGACGATCGCCGAAGAAATGCGTCTGCTCTATGTCGCGGTGACCCGTGCACGCGAAAAGCTGGTATTGACCGCCTCTCGAAAGCTCACCCCGTGCACCGACATCCTGACGATGGCGTCGGCGATGGGCGACGAGCCGCCGAAGGACTGGCAGTTGCAGTCGGTGAGATGCTCGTTTGACTGGCTGATGTATGCGCTCGCCGACAACCGCAGGATGCTCGAGGCCTTCGGCATGGACACAAGCGACGCCCGCGGTGATGATTTGCTCAGTGTGGATATAATCCAGCGCAGCCAACTCGACGCGATCTCGACCGAGGTTATGCGAAAAAGGCAAAGCAGGCTTGAGCGAACCCCGGCTGCAAAAAGCGCCGCAGTATCGAAAAAGGCTCTGAATCTGCTCGATGAGATTCGCAATTCAATCCGCTGGGAATACCCGCATGCCGATGTAACAAAGGTTGCCGCCAAACAGTCGGTCAGCGAACTGACGCATCACGACGACGAATTTGCCGCATTATATCTTTCGGGAACCTTCCAGCGACTGCCCAGGGCATTTTCCACCGCCCAAACCGATAAGGAGACCAAAGCCGACGCACGCACCGTCGGCACCGCGACCCACCTGATCATTCAGCACATCGATCCGTTGACGGACATTACAACGGCATCGATTCGCACTACGCTTGAAAATCTTGTCGAAAGCGGAATGGTATCCACCGCAACAGCGGCAGCGATAGACATCGAATCAATCGGCAGGTTATTTCAAAGCGATCTCGGGCGGATCGTATGTCGTCACAAAGACGCCCTCTTGCGGGAATGGCCCTTCACCCTGGCGGTCGACGCCCGTCAACTCGGCGCAAACTCCACCGGCGAAGCCATCGTCGTCCAGGGAATTGTAGACATGATCGTTCAGACCCCCGAAGGCCTGGTCATCATCGATTTCAAAACCGACAATATCACTGCCGAAGCCGTCGGCCGGCGCAAAAAGCTTTATACCGGCCAAATCCGCTACTACGCCCATGCCGCCGGAGCGATCTTGCGCCAAAATGTCCTTTCGGCATGGCTGTATTTCCTCAAGCCCGGCCGCGCCGAACAGGTCGAAGTCGAATAAGATTACTCCGCCCCGATGATGCCCGGATTGGTCAAGTCTTCGATGATCTTTTCGCCCGGCTTGACAGTCAAAAATTCCGCCTCGTTCCAGTCGCCGTCGACGAGACGCTGCATCAACGACGGATCACCCTGCATCTCATCATAGCTCCAATGAAGAAACTCGGCACAGTCTCGAGTGTATTGCTTGTAATCTTCGCCGCCGATGAGCCCCCAGTCGACGTATGCCGCCCACGAATACTCCTTCATCCAGCCCTGCTCGGTTTCCATCAGGTAGCGGGCATTGTCGGCGCTGTATTTGGCCTCGTATTCTTTGAGCAGTCTTTCAAAACGATCCTTGCTCGGCTGCGTCTGGCTCTCTATCCAGCCGGGACTGTACCAGTACACCCCCCGATGCGAGTCAAAATACTCCTGGTACTTTTCTTTCGATCCCAACAGCAGGGTAATGCAGTCATGGCCGCGCGGCACAACAATCGGTATCTTCGCCGAAAGACCTACAATCCCATTGCTGCAAAGCCCATAGCCTAAGATCGCCGCGTCATAAGGTCTGTCCTGGACATCGCACGTGTTATCCATCGCATCCTGCACTTCGCTGCGCAGCCTGTCCGGCTCATTATGCAGCCCCTGGGGCATGAGCACAATATCAACAACGTTCCTCGAACGGGCCGCACACAAATAGGCCTCCCGCTGCAGCACTTTACAGACAATAAATTTCAAACGCATCCAGCAATTCCAGCCATTTATCACCACAATAGCAAAAACATAATAGCAGCAATAATTCTGTTGTAAAGCGACTTTTTCGCGAACAAACGCACATTTTTAATGTGTGATTGATATAATGTATAAATATTGAAAATTGTCTTGTGGGAATTCGGTTTTTGTGTACACTATGGGGTTTTTAGCGAGGTTCTCGTGGCGGCGTAGCTCAGTTGGTTAGAGCATGGGATTCATAAGCCCAGGGTCGATGGTTCGAATCCATCCGCCGCTATTATTGGTGAAACTGTAGTAATAGCTGTTTTGCCCCCATCGTCTAGCGGCCTAGGACGCCGGGTTCTCATCCCGGTAACAGGGGTTCGAGTCCCCTTGGGGGTATTTTAATATCGCGAGGTTTTTCGCGAAGCTTCACTTTGTATTTTTGCGTAAGGCCATCGAGCATCATGGTCACCAGCGTACAGCTCATGCAGTAATCCTTGACGCCGATGGGCTTGCCCGACACGGAGTCGTAATGTTCATTGATACCGTTTTTGATCGCGTTGGCGACAGTCTTGTCGGCGATGTCGGCCGCGAGAGTTTTATGTCCATAGTCGGCCAGGCCTCGAGCGATTTGGTAGTTAGTCGAGGGCCAGACGTCTCCGCGCCAAAAGCGGCTGGATTTCCAGCGTTTGTCGGTTCGATCCACGGTCGGAATCGGAAGCGGCGTCTGCCATGCCGGCGTGTCCAGAACGTCGGCCATGCGTCTGGCCATTACTTTAGTGGGAACACCTGCCGTCAACGGAATCCAACTGCTTATGGTCGCCACCGGTATCTTTTCGAGCGAGTCGCGGTTGACCGCCAGGAAGGTTCCCACCTTTTCATCCCACATGTGATTGCGCATGGCCTTGATGGCTTTCTCGATTCGCTTCTTGCGTCGCGCCGCCATTGCCGTGTCCCCCGTGATTGTCGCCAGTTGCGCCAGACTCCTCTCACCCATAACCAGGTAGGCCGTGTTACCAACCATGCAGATATCGCCATACCACGCGCCTTCGTTCGGTCCTTTTCGTGTGGGGTGAGGCGTCAGTTTCAGGTCGTCCATAGCGCAGTCGTAGTCGAACGTCTCCCACCGCGCATGCTGGAGGATGCCGCTGTACGAGCCGACGGCGATCAGCCCGATGTCGGTCACATCGCGCTCGCGCCAGAACCAGTCATGGAACCGTTCGAGCCGGTCGAGGCATTGCTTAAGCAGTTCCTTGTCGCCGTTGCGCCGATAAACACGTTCCACGCCCCAGGCCAGGATGGGTATCTGCGAGAACTGCCGGACCTCTTGCGGGGCGGTCTTGATCGCAACGGTCACCATGTCGTGGGCATAGGCAGGCATCCGCTGGTTCCAGCGATCCTGGAAATCCCAATAGTTCTGGAAAATGTCGCGGATGACTTTCTTCTTGTCCGGCAGGATGCTCAACAGATCGACCACGAACATGGTGTCCCAGATCCATTGGCCCTTGTAGTACGGTCCTCCGGGGACGATCCATGTGTTTTTCAATGGCGACGTCGGCGGCATGATCTTCTTGAGAACGCACTTTTCCATCACTCGCTCTGCAAGTGCGAGCAGCTCCGGGCTGTTGGCCTCGAAAAGCAATCCCATGTCGAGCGGCGCAGGTTCAGATGCGCCGAGAAAATCGCCTAATGCGCTGACCAGCGACACGGTGCCTGCCGTTTTGAGAAACTCTCGCCGTTTCATGTGATGGTCTCCGTGTTTGTACGGTTCGGCTCGCATGCGACGGTAGCCTCTAATCACTTTCCTTTCAGCAGTTTGGCCATGGCCCAACCCATCGCTTGACCAACATCCATATAGGTCTCGGCGTTGCCGCCGTAGTGGCCGTTGGA
>JAGHBX010000250.1 GCA_021160785.1 Planctomycetota bacterium
TATATGATGCGCCGAAAAATTCGCCCAGTACTTGTCCAGCGCTTGGCGCTTCTGCGCTTCGGTCTTCAGATTCTGATACCGCCACAAATTACCCGGAGAAAATCCGAACGCCGTCGTACAGGTCATCCGCTCCGGCAGATCAAAATCATAGACCTCAACCTCAAGCGGCGCATCCCAGATTACACCGAGGCTCGCAACCCCGACCCGTCCCCTGTAAACCCCCGCCGGCACATCGGAGGGAACGTTGACCCGAATCCAGAACGGGTGATTGCGATTGGCCTTGAAGCTGATTCCGTTAAACGGAGGAAGCGGGTCGGGCCATTCACCGACTTTGGCGCTCTTGTCGGTTGGGATAGTCGTAGTAACATAACCAACGCGGAGAATCTCGATATTCTCGCCAGCAATGACAGCACCGCCGGGTCCGATCAGCTTTGTCCGATGTATAAAGCTCGCGCCCAGACCGCGGCCGCGGGTGGGGCGAACCACAAATTGTGCGGCTTCGGTTTCGTTGCGAGCGGCACGAATGACAATCGCATCGCCCTTGGCAGTCGGAGCAGCCTGGTCGGGCGATACTTTCCAACCCGAAGAACACCACCACAAGACAGTGCCATCGTCCAGACTCGGCAAAAGCTCACCAAAAGGCTCACCACCAAACCCTGCGCCCGCCAAAACTACCCCAACCAAGACAACGTAAAAACCAAACCGAACCATAACATGCCCTCCTTAAGACTGATTTCGACATATAGTAACATACATACCACATCAGTTCAAGCGAAATGTCCCCTTAAGTGATTACCATCAATCGCGGCTCCTTGATTTTACCACACAAAAACACATGAAATTTCTTGCATTTTCACGACAACTGGTATATCTGTACCTGGAATTGACCTGGCTGACGAGGCAGGAAGGTGCAGGAGAAGCAAACAGCGATTGGACACAGAATCGTTGCTATGTCATGCAAGCAAGATAAAAGGGGAAGGATAATCAAATGAATAAGCGTCAATTCATCTGGCTGACCATTCGATTCATCGGTGTCTTCTGGCTGATCAAGTCATTCGGTGTGATCCTCAAGATTCCATTCTTAGGAGGTGCCTCATTCTGCTTTCTACCACTGCCTTCAACCTCTACATCCGAAACCCTTACGTTTCTGGTTCTTGCCATCGCACTGGCAAAACAACTCGCTACGGTTATAATAATTCTCTATCTCCTGTTTGGCGGCAAGTGCATATTCGCTATTGTGAACCGTACCTCAAGAAACTGCCATGACGACCTTCTGCAAAAAGAAGACTATGGACAGATCCTGATTCGATTCCTGGGCATCTGGTGGCTGTTCAGGATTGCCACAGAGATATCCAGACTCCTGCTTGCACTTGCAGGCCTCCTCCTGGTCAGAGGCATGACCGACTCGCCCAAGGTGGATCAAATTACCAGCCAGGAGATGCAGGAACTGCTCGACAGCATGTGCGCTACAGTTTTGTGGGCACGCGCAATCAATGTCATTGTTTATGCGTTCCTCGCCTGGTATTTCCTCAGATGCGGCAAACTGATCATCCGACTGCTCCGCCACCGCTGGCTCGGCAAAGAGAATGCACCGCCAGACTAAATAAGGCTCTATTCGTGACACGTCCTCCCGTCAAATTGCTGAATACAGGAGAGTGTATAATAACCGAAAATGCTCATTTGAACAGGTCCGAATGTGAGCCTGTTCTTTCCAAAATGACTTCTCCCTCCGTGGACCGATATATCAACAACCAGTCAGGCTCAATGTGGCATTCGCGGTGCCTGTTCCATTTCCCGCTCAGTTGATGCTCTCTGTATTTGGGCGGTAGTTTTGCGCCCCTGCAAAGCATTTCAACAACGCTTCTGAGTTCAGCCGGCCCTTTGCCCCGTTTGACCATCCGTTTGAAGTCGCGCTTAAACTGCGTCGTCCGTGAAACAGTCTTCATTCATTCAGATCCTCAAACAAAGCATCGACGCTATCGAAACTCTTGACATCTTCGCCCTTTTCCGACTTTTCCAGTGTCCTGGCGGTCAGTTCCGTCGGTATTCGAATCTCGAAAGGGATGCCTCTCTGCAATGCCACCTGCCGGAGGAAAACCGCCACCGCCTCAGACATCGTCATGTGCAGTTGCTTCAAGACCTTCTGCGACTGTACCTTGGTTTCAGAATCAATACGGACACTTATAGTTGTGTTCTTGCTCATTGGCGCCTCATTAAATTGATATGTATATCCATTGTGCTTACATTGGCCATACATATACTATACAACTTCTATCGGCCAAAAGCAACTTGTTTTTCAGAATTCTCTCACAAAAAAACTACTCTCCACCCGCAAATCTGCTATAATCGAAGCTTTCCTTGACCAATACCTGAATTTGTTGAAAATTCCCGGGGTACATTTCGATGTCCGACACTATTACCGGCATATTGAAAAACGTGGGCAGAGGGCAGTTTGCGATCAGGACCGTCGAGCGGTCTTATCGGGCGGGACCCGTTGAGATGATGGTCCAGTCGGATCTGGCCCGTCGATTCAGGCTCACCGAAGGTGCAGCCGTCACCGGCCGGGTCCAGCGAAAGAAGGGCAGGCCCAAGCTGGTGTCCATCGAGTCCGCCGGCGGCATGGCGCCGGAGGCGTTCGGCAAGCGGTCGCGATTTGCCGATCTGGTCGCCGTCGATCCGCAGGAGCGATTTGACCTGGGCAGCACCGGCGCAGACAGCATGCGCATCATGGACCTCATCGCACCCATAGGCAAGGGCACGCGCCAACTGATCGTCTCGCCGCCCAAGGCGGGCAAGACCGTTTTGTTAGAGCAGATCATCCTGGCGATTGGCGAATGTTCGCCGCAAAGCCGAGTCATTGTGTTGTTAGTGGACGAACGGCCGGAGGAAGTTACTCATTTTCGCAGAGCTGTCGCCGGCGCAGAAGTGGTCTCCAGCACAATCGACCACACCATCGCCGAGCACGTCGAACTCACCGAGTTGATACTCGCCCATGTACAGACCGAGCTGGAGTGCGGCCGGGAGGTGGTCCTGCTGATCGACAGCCTCACGCGGGTGGGCAGGGCGTTCAACGCCAGAAAACGGCACCGGGGTGCGCCGCGGGGCCACACCATGAGCGGCGGCCTGGAAGCGGGAATCCTCGAAGTGCCCCGCCGCCTGTTCGGACTGGCGCGCAACATCGAAAACGGAGGCTCGGTCACCGTCATCGCAACGTGCCTGATCAATACCGGCTCGCGCATGGACCAGTTGATCTTCGAGGAGTTCAAAGGAACGGGCAACAGCGAAATCGTCCTGGACCGGCAACTCGCCGAAGCCAGGATCTTCCCGGCGATCGATATCCCCGCCAGCGGCACAAGAAAAGAGGCAATTCTCTACAGCGACGCCGACAGCAAAGGCCTGACAACCCTGCGAAAAGTGCTCTCCAACTTCAAACCGCGCCAAGCGACAGAAGCACTATTCAAACTCCTCAAAGAATACCCCACCAACAAACAATTCCTAAAAAGCATGGCCGCCGGCAGCGAGGGTGCATGAAAATCGTGTGGCGATTCGGAACGTAGGGCGGGGCTTGCCACGCCGTTGCCGGTAGGCTATAATGCGGCTTTCTGGTAGCTATTTGACAGGAGTTTTGTAGTATGATTTATAGTGAATATGGCAAGACGGGCGCGAAAGTCAGTGCTGTTGGTTTTGGCGGGATGCGGTTTGACGAGTCGAAATCCAACGAGGAAAATGCACAGCTTCTGCTCTATGCTCAGGGCAAGGGCATTAACTATTTCGACACCGCACCGACTTATTGCGGCGATACGAGCGAGGATATCTTCGGCATCGCCTTGAAGCAGATGGCCGATACGCGGGACAGCTACTATGTCTCGACCAAGGGCATGCCGGTGGATTTCGATACGGCGGGCAAAGCCCGGGCGCAGGTGGAAAAATCGATGAAACGGCTGAATGTGGACCGGATCGATTTTTATCACGTCTGGTGTATTCGCCGGGTGGACCAGTATGAACTGGCGATGAAGAAAGGCGGCCAGTACGAAGGGCTGATGAAATGCAGGGAAGAGGGGCTGATCGGCAACATTGTCATCTCGACCCACCTGCCAGGTGAGAAGATAAAGAACATTATCTCGAAAAACGAATTCGAAGGTGTCCTTCTGGGCGTCAACATTCTCAACTTCCCCTATCGCTGGGAGGGCATCCAGGCGGCATACGCCGCGGGCCTCGGTGTGGTCGCGATGAATCCGTTGTCCGGCGGCCTGATCCCCAAGCACGAAGACAAATTCGCCTTTCTCGCAGACGGCGATGAGACGCCTACCCAGGCGGCGCTTCGATTTTGCATCAACTGCCCCCAGATAACCGTTACCCTCGCCGGCTTCACCACGAAAGAGCATATCGACACCGCCTGCACAATCGCCGACGCCGCCAAACCCTTCACCGACGAAGACATCGACCGCGTCCGCACACACGTCTCCGAGAACATGAACGCCCTGTGCACCGGTTGCGGCTATTGCCTGAAGTCATGCCCCGAAAACATCCCCATCGCAAACTACATGCAGATCTACAATGAAAAGGTTCTCTTCAACCCGACCGAAAAAGAAATGCTCGAAAAGATGAAATTTAACCACGAATGGGGTCTGCTCGCAGACCGCGCCGCCGGCGCCGGCGACTGCGTCGAATGCGCCGCATGCGAAGAGGCCTGCACACAACACCTCAATATAATCGAACGACTCAAAGAAATGGACGCCTGGGAGAAGACGTTAAAAAAAAAATGACCCGGCTCATTAACTTCGCAAAAAGGGTCAAACGAAAACTATACCCTTCAGGGTAGTAAATTCCCGCGAGTAGAGTTTTAAGTTACTGTTGTAAGGTTACTTGCCCGCGTACAAACGGGAATTGGCAATCGTGAGCAGTATAAAAGCCTTCTCAAGTCTTGACAGGAAAACGAACGGGCCCGACTAATTGGAGGGAGCAGATGAAAGTTCCGAAAAACAACAGGCACAAGCTTCTTGCGACAGCACTTATGTGCATCGTCATTTGCCCTTCAACGGCTTTCTGTGCAGATCGGTTATCTCAGAAAAAACTTGCCCATCGATTCCTAAAGGCCGGGTGGAAGTCCGGCTCGGTCGCGATAATTGATGAGGCCGGCATGGTGCGCCTTGCGCCCGACAAGACAAAGGCGTGGGAATACTACGTACCCAAAGGCCGGGACAACCACTCATGTCAGCCGCTGCCGCACGGCGGATTTCTTGTCGGTGAAACCGCCCCGGACGGGTCGTGGATGGTGGAACTGGATAAGGATGGAAACGTCATAAAGAAAATCAAAGTGGCCGATTCCAACAAGGACTACCATCACGCTTTCCGGCAGGTGCGCAAGACACCCCGGGGAACTTACCTCGGCACAATCATGTCCGAAAACAAAGCGTATGAGTGGGATAAGACGGGACGACTCATTCGAACATTCCCCAACGGCCTGTTCGTCGCGATACGCCTGCCAAACGGCAACACGCTGGTCTCGGCCAGACCCAACAAAGAAAACGAATATGCATACGTGGTGGAATACGATGCCGAAGGGAAAGTCGCGTGGTCGCTGACCGGAAAGGATATCGATTCTTTAGGCATTCGGATGTTCATGGTCTGCGGCCTGCACAGACTGCCAAACGGCAACACCGTTATCACAAACGTAAATCACGGCAAACCGCACGGCACGGGAATAACGTCTAAGCTCTTTGAAATTACACGAGACAAGCAACTCGCCTGGACCCACTGCGACACGACGAATTACAACATGGGCAACGTGCAAATCCTTGACATCAAAGCCGACGCGTCCATGGGTCAGGTGCTCAAATAACCTTCGGCAAGATGCCGGCGGTACATAGTCCCGGCGCGCCGGGATCTCGCCCGCGGTCGCCGCAGAGCAGGTCAGGCTCGCATGTACAGCCCGCCGTTAACGGCTATGTATTCTCCTGTGATGAAGCTCGCCGCGTCGCCTGCAAGGAACAGTATCGCGTTTGCAACGTCTTCGGCTGTGCCGTTTCGACCTAAGGGCGTCCGGGCAGCGACGGTTTTGCGGCGGGCGGCGTCGCTGAACTGATGATGAAAGCGCGTATCGATGAATCCCGGCAGCACGCTGTTGACGCGCACGCCGGAGTCGGCAAATTCCTTGGCCATGCCGATCGTCATCGTGGCAACGGCAGCTTTGGCGGCGGCATAAATCCCGGAGCCCAGGCCGCCGCCGTGATGGCCCGCAACCGAACCGACATTGACGATGCTGCCCTTTGAGGTCTTCGTAAATCATTTTGCTTTCTTACCGTAAGCAGGTGGACTTTAAGGGAGGCTAACCGGTTCTATGTCCCCTGCATCGCCATCCAGTTCCAGAACCACAATAGTATCGATGTCCTGTCGGTATTGCTTTTCGACGTCGATCATAATACCGATGTCTGTCTGCCGGACCTTGACCTTGCCGCCGGTTAACAGCGAGCCGTTAACAATCTTCTTGTTAATTGCGGGCAACATAATACTCTCGCCGTCGAAAGCAAATACGTGCAGGTAGATACGGTTGTCTTTGCGGGTCGATGCCCCCCATGTACCTGGTTTGAACGGCCCACCCTGTGTCCCGTAGATACTTGCGCCGTATTTTGTCAGCCACTTACCCATCTCCAGCAGACGGGCTGTTTGTCTGGGTTCGATTCGACCGTCCGGCATGGGGCCCACGTTGAAGAGCAGATTGCCGTCGCCGCCCGCCGTTCGGATAAGGGTCTGGAGACATTGTTTCAGAGATTTCATGTTGTCGTTCGGCTTCCACGCCCACTGGCGACAGATTGTCATGCAGGTTTCCCACGGTGGGTCTGCCTGGAACGCTCCCACGCGCTGCTCGGGAGTATCATAATCGCCCGCATACTCTCGCCCCTTTGTGGTTCCCTTCATCCCGTGCCTGCCTTTTCCGATGCGATTGTTAATGATGATATCCGGCTGCAGGTTGCGAACGTAGTTGTAAAGATCCCTGCCCAGTTCGGCATTCCAGTTCTTTTCCCACTCACCGTCAAACCACAGAATCCCCAAAGGCCCGTATTTGCCGATCAACTCGGCAAGCTGATTCTTCATAAAAACAAGATACACGTTAAAGTCCGGCTTCTGCCCATCGGGCAGCGCCTCACCCGGCCCGCCGTGCGAGTAAGGCTGATAGTGAGGGTGATGCCAGTCAAGAATGGAATAGTAGGTGCAGAATCGAATCCCCTGTCGGCGGCACTCTTCGGACAGTTCCTTGATTACATCGCGGCCGAAAGGCGTTTCCATAATATCGTAGTCTGTATAGTCCGAATCAAACATGCTGAAGCCGTCATGGTGCTTGGAAGTAATGACTATGTATTTCATCCCGGCGTCTTTGGCGATCAAGACCCATTCTTTTGCGCTGAATTTGACGGGGTTGAACTGCTTGTAGAGATTGTCATATTCGGCCCTTGGAATCTTCGTGCCGCGCGACCAGCCAATCTCCGTACCCTTGAGACTCACCGGTCCCCAATGAATAAACATGCCAAACCGTGCTTGGCGCCACCACGCCAGGCGCGCATCAAATTGGGCATCTGTTTCTTTGAGATAGTCAACCGTCGGGACTTTACTCTCCCTGGCCTGCAAACAAGGGCATGCCGGGGCAACAATTACGATTGCAAATACGATCGCGGCAATTATTCGCAACATGTTTGTATCCTCCTTCAAAAGTTTCTCTTGACACATGGTTTACACCTATCGCATATCCGGCAATTGCCCGCTATTGGCTCTGCAGCCGGTGCATCTTCTTGTCATAGTATTCGATAATCGCCGGTCTATGGCTCAGGTCCGCCGGCGGCACGTTGTCCGCCTTGATAAGGGGTCCGTCGGTAAGTACCTTTGGCTTCGGACCCTTGTACCGCCAGGCGGTCAGTTTTTCTTCGAGTTCGCCGACAATGTCCTTGTACTTTGGATCGTCGTAAAGGTTGTTCATTTCCAGCGGATCTTTTTCCAGATCGAAGAAGAGGTTTGCGTTTTTGGGCCCTGCCAGAATGAGCTTGTGCTTCCGCGTGCGCGCCATCACCTGAGAGCCTCCGCCGGACTCGGAAAAGATAATCTCATGGCCGGGTGCGGCGACCGCCAGATCGTATCCCTGCATCGTTTCGGCGGGCGCACACCCGGTCGCCCCGCATATCGTGGGGGCAAGATCGATGTTGTTGACCATGCGTCCGCTTACCTGACCCGCTGATTTACTGTGCGGCCACTTGATAATCAGCGGCACCTTCGCCAACGGGTCGTACATGTAATTGCTCTTTAAGATCATGTGATGGTGGCCCATGTACTCGCCGTGATCGGCGGTATAAATGATCAGCGTATCATCGTAGAGCCCCTTGTCTTTTAAAATCTTCAGCAGTCGACCGACATGAAAATCGATCTGCGAAATCGTCGCATAATAATACGCCATCACCCGTCGAAGCGAAGCTTCGCTAAGGTCCGTATTCTTGAAGTAGCCGCGATTGTAATCGACATCATGCCCAAAGCAGGCCTGTCGCCAGCCGGGCAGAATCGTCAATGACAGCGGATCATACATCTTGTCCCACGGCGCAGGCGGATCGAACGGATGATGCGGCTTGATGAAGCCGACCATCAAAAGCTGCCCGCCGCCGACCTGCCAGTCGGCAACGGTTTCGACCGCCCGATCGCCGATCCACGTCGTCGCGTGGTCTTTTTCAGCCAGATTCGACACCAGCGCCCCGAACGTCCTCCAGTACTCATCCGGCGCGTTCTTCCGGTACTCCCGCCGCTGGTCCTCGAGGTCGTTTCTGTCGACCAAGCCCTTCTTCATCAGGCAGCGATGATAGTCGTCGTCCCACCTGCCCGGCCCATCCTGCTCGGAAAGGACCATCTCGTCAAAACCCACATCCAGATACGTCGGCGTAAAGTGCATCTTGCCCACGGCCTTGGTCTTGTAACCGGCCGTGCGAAGAATCTTCGGAAAAGTCGCAAACTCCGGCGAAAGCGTACTGCGATTGTTCCAGCCGCCATGATCGTGAACATACATCCCGCTGAGCAGCGAATACCGCGACGGCGTACAGACCGGAAAAGGACAGAAACTGTTTTCAAACCGAACCCCGTCGGCCGCCAACGAATCGATAAACGGCGTCTTGACATCGGCGTTGCCGTAGGCCCCGATACAATCCATCCGATGCTGATCGACATGAATAATCAAGACATTAGGCCCCCGCGCCACACGCCCAATCGGCACAGACCCAAGACCCTCCATACAACCCGACACCGAAAAAGAAACCACCCCCAAACCACTAACCTTCAAAAACATCCGCCTGTCAATAGCCTGACCCATCACTTTACCCTTACAATCATATTCAATTCAGGTTCTCCCGGTCATCAATCAATCGCCAGCTTCTGCACCGGCCAGAAAACAAAATCACCATCTTTTTCGCTTGACCATCCGACATGTTTACCGCCATCGTCTTTGAAATCCATTCCAACAGAGTACAGTGTGAAGTCGTCATCGATCTCTCGATAGACCAAGGGGCCATCACTACAGGGATCTGCCGGTAACAGTCGAAGATACCCGCCTTCGACCAACGCTTCAAGTTTATCGGGCATGGCGCCTTTATCAGCCTTGTATCGCAAAACAGCCAACGTAGTTATCAAAGCCTCAAAACGTGCTCTGTAAACATGCTTGATCGAGTAGATTAGGCGGGCCATGCTGGACACTTCCAGTATGTACGCTTTAGCTGTTAGCCTGCTTGCTTCTTTCGCATAATCGGTATTCCTCTGATGCAGTGCCCATGGAGTTTGCTTGTGAATCACATTTATTTCTTTTTGAAATTGCTCAAGGATAGCTATGGTCTGTCGCTTGTCAGGATGGGTTTCGGCAATTCCGCGAGCCTTTTGCAGAGACATTTCAGGCAGCATTGGATTATCGAATTCCTTCACGAGTTGCTCGGAAATTAGCTTGCCGTTGCCATTGCCATCATCCGTAAACAACCTTCCTATTGCCTCCAACTTATAGAGTTTTTCCCCGTCAGAATAGACTACCTCAACTGGGTTGGATCGCAGTTGCTTTAAGAGAGTGCCCTTAAAAACCGCCAGAGTCTTGCTGTCCAGTTCAACGGCGTCCACTATTCGATACAGTGATGCGCAACTCCCTGCACATATCCCTACCCCAAGCATCTGTTCGATGAGGGTCCGGGGTACTTGAAACTGGCAGCCAACCTTGTAAGCAGATGTCAGCAGTTCGAATGCCCCGGTTACATTACCCTGATCGGCGATCTTCTCCGCTTGCCAGAAGAGCAGCTTTGACATGTCTGTGAACCTGTCAAGTTCTAAGAAACCCAGATCTTTCATTTCATTGTTCTTGGCCTGGTATTGTTTCCAGTAGTATTTCCGGTCAGCGGCCAAAGTGAAGAATCTTATGCATTCTTCATTGGATTCAAGCCAATCCTGCAAGTCGCTTCGTTGTTTACGTGAAAGACCCCAGTAGTCGCACACCCAGGGTATTGATTGAGGCCGAGGAACATAAGCATTGGCAGCTTTTTCAAATAACTCGGCTGAGTTGTGCCGGGGGTCATAGTCCGGTGGTTTTGTGATTCTGTTATATTCGGCCAGCAGGCCATCTTTGGCACTTACTTCACTGCCGGCTGCCGCCAATACCAGTACCGACACCCCAAAAATAACCAAGAGAAATCTTATGGATATTTTACTCATCGCTTTCCCCGCCCGTCTGTATTTGGTCGAGTTGGATTGTGAATTTGTTTAGTTTTGACTGGCCTTCGTCGTATTGGTTTTGGGCGTTTCTCAGGTGTTTGCCTAAGACGTCCCAGTTTGCTGTGAAGGTTTCGAAACCTGCGCCTATTTTCTTTAGGTTTTCGCGGATTTGTGCCGCCTGTTTTTCTATTTGCAGGCCGTGGAGGCCCATTACTATTGTCATCAGGTAGGCATACAGCAGATTCGGCGAGACGGGGATTACCTTCTTGTCGAGGGCGTATTTGAGAATGTCGGTTTTGTCCTGGGCGTATTTTATGACCGTTTCGTAGTAAACGTTTTCGGCGGGGATGTACATCAGTGCAAAATCAAGCGTGCCCTCGGTAGGGTTGATATAGCCGGCGGCGATCTCGTCGATGCGCTTTTTTACATCGGATAGAAAGGTGCGCCTCTGTCTTGCCCTTTCGTCGTCGGTTTCGCTGTTGATCATTCTCTCGAAACTCGGCAGCGGAAACTTCGCATCGACGGGCACGGAATAGTCGGGCATCTTGACCAGCGCATCGACGATCTTGCCGCTTGTAAAAGCATGCTGCATCCGGAAGCTGCCGGCGGGCAGTACCTCGCCAAGCAGCCTTTCCAGCGACTGCTCGCCCAACTGGCCCCGCAGCTTGGGGGCCTTTAGGATATCCTGCAGCGACCTGACATCCGCCCCCAATTGCAGCATCCTGTCGCCTGCACCCTGGAGCTGTCCGATCTGCGTGTGAAGTTTGTTCAGCGTTTCGTGGCTCTTTTCAAGGTGCTGGGTAAGGCTCTGTTGGCCGGTCTGGAGATTCTTCGTCAGTGCTTCGCCGTGGCTGGTCTGGCTTTGGCGGATCGCCTCCAACTGCTGCTGCAACAGCCCGACGGCGGTGCTCTGGCGGACCATCTCCTCGCGGGCGGCGAGATTATTCTTCACCAGCAGCCCCACAAGCACCAGCAGGCACAGTACAAGGGCAATCACAATAATGACCAATACTGTCAACATAGGCGGTTTCCTCGAAAAAACGACCGATCCCGTGCAATTATTATAGATGCCCCAGATCAATTAGTCAAAACGATAGTTTTTGTGCAATAGGGTTGTGCAGTTTGGCGTCTATTTGTTATACTTATCGGACTGGATTCAAGACGCAAAATCAACTTTATTTGTAAGGAGCGAGATTATGAAGCGATTTGTTGTTTGTGTTGCAGTATTGGCCTTTTTGTTAGCGGGCGTGGTGTCCGCCGAGGAGAAAAAGGCCCCGCCCAAAGGTGCTCAGGCCAAGGCTAAAGTAAATAAGGCGGAATGTCCTAATGCCGCCGAAGCAAAAAAAGCTGAAGCTGCAAAGAAAAAGACCGCTGCAAAGGCGGCACATGCCAAAAAGGCCGCAGCTAAAAAGCCTGCCCCCAGGAAGCCCAAGGCAGACAAGAACAAGGCGGATGCCGCTAAGAAGAAGGCAGAGGCCGCCAAGAAGAGGGCAGAGGCTCAAAAAGCCGCCCATGCCAAGCGCACCGTTGACGCCCGTACCGAGGCTACAAGAACGCTTCAGCAGCACGCTGCGATGGAGAAGCGTCAGCTTGCAAAGCTTACGCAGCTTTTGAAGCGGATTCAAAACATCGCCCGCCAGGAAAAGGCCGAAAAGACGATAGCGGCAATTGAAAATGCGATCAAGCATGAAACCGAAGCCGCGAAGAAGAGAGTGGCGGCCCGCGCAGAAGCACTCAAGAAGTTAAAGCAAAGACACGCCGAGGCCGCCAAAAAGGCAGAATCGAAACGTCCTCCTGTACGGGCGAAGAGACCTTCACCAAAGAAACCAGCCCACAGAAAGGCCCCTCCAAAGAAGCTGGCAGAAAAGAAATAGCACTGGGTTCAGAAGCATCTGCGTACGACTTATAACAGCCCGTCCGGTCAGGCACAAAGACCGGGCGGGCTTTCTATTGCAAATTTCGGGACCATCTGTTAGGATGAAGCCTGTGATACCAATTGGTTTAAGTAATTGCGCTCCGCGTGGTCCCAACGTACTTTCTCGGAGAAGATTTATCTCCACCGCCGCGGTGGCGACAGGCAGCGCGGCCGTCGGCGGTGCCGTACAATCTGCCGAAGCAAAAACCAACCCCGCCGAAACCCGCCTAGGCTTTGGATACTGCCTCAATACCGGTACAATCCGCGGCCAGAAACTGAGCTTCATTGAAGAACTCGATATAACCGCCAAAGCAGGCTACGATGCTATCGAACCGTGGATACACAAAATCCACGAATACAAAGACTCCGGCGGCTCGCTCAAGGACCTGAAAAAGCAAATTGTCGATCTGGGCATAACCGTCGAAAGCGCTATCGGCTTTGCCCGGTGGATAGTCGACGACGACGACGAGCGGGCCAGGGGTGTTGAGCAATTCAAGCGAGATATGGATGTCGTCGCCCAAATCGGCGGCAAACGCGTCGCCGCGCCGCCTGCCGGAGCAAGCAGGAAACCCAGTCTCGACCTCGACAAGGCCGCCGGTCGATACCGCGCTATCCTGGAAATCGGCGATCGTATCGGCATCATCCCGCAACTGGAAACATGGGGGCACTCGAAAAACCTGCATCGTATCGGCCAGGCCCTTTATGTCATCGCCGAATGCGGCCACCCGAAAGCCTGCCTGCTGCTCGACGTATTCCACACCTACAAGGGCGGCTCGGATTTTAACGGTTACAAGGTTATCAGCGGCAGGACGATTCAGGTCTTCCACATGAACGACTATCCCGCCGATCCGCCGCGCGAGACCATCGGCGACCGGGATCGCGTTATGCCCGGAGACGGCATCGCACCGATACCGCAGATACTGCGCGATATTTACGCCAACGGCTGCCGGGCGATGCTCTCTTTAGAGTTGTTCAATCCCGGGTACTGGAAACAGGACGCACTGGCCGTCGCCAAATTAGGCCTTGCAAAGATGAAAGCGGTGGTGCAAAAGGCGCTTGCCTGAGAGAGGATTATGAAAAGCCCGACAAAACATCTTATCCTGATCTGCCTGGCATGGTTGTGTTCACCCGGTCTTTACACCGGCGCCGCCACACTCACCGGCAAGGTGACCGATCCGTCATCCGGCAAAGCGATCAGACGCATCACCGTTCGGGCGTTCGCCCACGGCCGAAGCGTTGCCGTCGAGAGCATGACCGAAAATGACGGCTCTTTTGTTTTTGGCGAGATCCCGGCCGGTTCTTACGCCGTGTGTGCTGCCGCGGGGCAGATGTATCGACCCATTTGCATTCCGCACGTCGATATCAAAGAAAACGAAGATGCCGAATTGAATATCCACGCCCGCAACACAATCGCTATCGAGGGCGATTCATGGACAAAGGGCTATGCGTCCTTTGCCCAGTCTTTCCAGGCGACCGGGCTTGGCGTTACGGCCGTGAGGATCAAGGCATTCGGACCCAAACGAAAAGTCGCAGCACAGATAGTCGATGGCGACGGACCCGACGGTCGCGCCATTGGTCCGGCCAGAATCACCGAAGCAGTCGGTGGCGAGGGAAGTACATCGATCGCATGGTCCGGCGCCGAGGCGCCCACCATACCGGGCAAGACATACACCATAAAGCTCTCGGCCATGCCGGGGCAGGAGTGGATACCGGCCCTTGCCGGCAGAGGGGACGTGTACGCGGGAGGCTCGGCCTGGTTCGGCACAGAGCCGCGCCCGTTTTCCGATCTGGGCATTGCCGTATGCGAAGACAACGACGACCTGCGAACAAGCTACGCCGTCAAGGGGGCCTGGCGAATGCACCGCGCACGCTCGGCGGGACAGACCTTCACAGCACTTGGCAGAAACGTCATTTTCGCCTCAGCGCAACTACAGCCCGTAAGCGCCTCGCCCACTTATGTACGATTCAGCATCCATGAAGACGCCCCCGGAGGCAAACAGCTCGGACCCAGCAAGGCCGTGGCGCCATCCTCCGGCGCAGCGGTGGCATGGGGACCGGACGAAGTACCCGTCCGACCGGGCAAAACCTATTACCTTCACATCGAAAGCTTCACCGGCGCCAACTTCCTGACCGCCTGTCAGCCCGCCAGCTTCACCGGAGGCAGCGCCTTCTTCAACGGCAGCCCAGCGCCCGACAAGGATATCGCCGCGGTCGTAACAGGTCAGATCACCGAAAGCGATTTTGCCCGTCTGGTCGCTTGCCGGCAAAGCAAAGAAACGCTTGCGATGGTCAACCCATCTTTCGAAAACGGAATGAAAGGCTGGAAACGCGACGGCGCGGGCGGCGATGTTGTCGGCTGCGACGGCGGTTTTGTACCGATGTGGCAAGACAACATGTTTGGCTGGACAAATCGACGAACAGGCGAAGACTCGCGAACCGTTATATACCAAACCATCAAGGTCGCAA
>JAGHBX010000225.1 GCA_021160785.1 Planctomycetota bacterium
GCGGCGGCAATCTTCTTTCTGTCCGCTTGTGACAGGTAGTCGTAGATGCTGTCAAATCCGATGGCGTAACCGAAACAGAATCGCGCAGTATTGAGCTCCGAATGCCACGGCGGATCATGATGGGCATCCCCCGCCCAGCGATCAAACGTGCCGAAATGGATAAGGGCGTCCTTGAGCTTTTCGGCATAGCGTTTATCGCCCGTCATCCGCCAGGCTAAGCCTAAGGTACCGGCCATCTGCACAATCTGGCCGCTCGGACGTCCGTAGTTGCCATGCTGCCCGGAGCCGCCTTCAGCATACTCTTTGGCAACAAGCTTGTCGTCGAGCAAACCACCGGCGCGGGCAAGCTGCCGTTGCCAGGCCTGACGCACCGCATCGTCGGTCTTGGCCCTTTCCCACAACCCGGCGATCTTTTCTGCAGTATAGAAAAGCCGCGGATGAGGCGCAGGACTCATATCTTCATTTGCTGCTGCACCCGTCGCAGCCGCCAGTGAAAACAATATTGCAGCGGCAAAAGCCTGGCATTTCATCACACTCATTTTCTCTCCGGAAATAATTAAAGTGGTCAGACACTTTTCGGCAACGTACTGCGCCAAGTACCCTTTTCGCATCTTTCCCCAACAAAACAACAAAATCCGCAACTCTTAACTCTTAACTATCTAAACCTGCTTCGCCCGATTTGTCAAGCAAAAACCACCCCCATCAGATAGAACGCCCGCCGCAAGCGTGCATCCACCCCTCCCGGCCCCCAAACACTCTCCAGTATCTCCCTGCCGGCCCTGCGCCCTCGCAATCCGCCAACAAGACATGGCATATCCGATAAAAATGAAGAAAATGCCTAAAAAAACCGTTATGCCGGGGGCATAAAGTGACCCTATATAAACAGAGCAAGGAGTATTGGCTGAATTCGCCTCCTTTCCTCTGAACGGGCTGTGAAGAAAAATTCAACAAAATAAAGTGATTCGCAGCGTTTAGAGTAGTAATAGTTTGTTGGCAGAGTCGTGTTTTCCAGATCTTGATCTAATGGGTGGGCCTGGGAAACAACGACCCTGCCCTTTTTTGTCTGTGGGGCCGAAAAAACACAGGGTCGCCCCTACCGGGGTATTTTGATTCTTTCGCCATTTTTCATTGCGGATTCGTGTGCGCATATTCCTGTCATAGTCCAGTTTGCGGCGTTTTCGGCGTCGACAGTCGAGGGGCGGTTTTCTACTATGGCGCGGATGAACTCGTGCGACAGATGGGGATGTGAGCCGCCGTGGCCGCTGCCCTGGATGAAGGATGTGTGTTCGTGCTCTTCGTCGTAGACGCCGGCGCCGGTGAAGGGTGCAATCTCTTTGGGCAAGAGTTGGGCGTAGTCGGGGATCTCGATTCTCTCGGCATCTTCAAAACCGGAATAGATGACACAGCCATCGCCTGCTACCTGCTCCCACTCAAACGACAGCTTTGTGCCGTAGACGTCGAAGCTTTCGCGATACTGTCGAATCGTGTCGAACAGGGACCTGGTAACCTCGCAGGCAAGGTCGGAATCACGAAGCTTTACAACGGCGGTCTCGACGGCAAAGGGAGCGTTGTAACGGGCGGCATAATCGTCGGAGATCCGGCCCGAGCCCTGGCAGACGACGCTTTCTGCTTTGGCGCCTGCAAGCCACAACAGCGGGCTGACCGCATGGGTTGCGTAGTGCATGGGCGGGAATCCGTACCAGTATTCGGGCCAGCCGGGGAGCCCCATGTTCTGCTGATGCGAGCCCCTGAGGAACTGTATCTTCCCCAATTTGCCGCTGGCGACGAGTTCCCTGGCGTAGAGGAACTCGCGCGAATATACGGCGGTTTCCATCATCATGTAGACCTTGCCGGATTTCTTCCTTGCCTCGACGATCACCATACAATCTTCGGTCGTTGTCGCCATCGGGACCATGCAGGCGGTGTGCTTGCCGGCGTTTAGCGAGGCTAACGTCATCTGCGCATGGTCGGCGATGGGAGAGACGACGTGAATGGCGTCGAGTTCGTCGATGGCGAGAAGGTCGGCGAACTTCGTGAACCGCCTTTCTATGCCGAACTGGTCACCGATTTCGTTTAGATGTTCCTCGTTCCTCTGGCAGATGGCGTAGCACTCCGCATCAGGATGTCTTTGATAAATCGGGATAAACTCCGCCCCAAATCCGAGGCCCACGACTGCCACCTTTACCTTGTCCATTGATTTGTCTCCTTTCTAAAAAGTTACATCACACTTTTTTTGCCGGTATTGGAATTATTCATTTCGATCGACTTTTAGATCGTAGATTGTCAGGCCGGTTATATGTCGTTTTGAAATTGGTATAATAATGCTAATGGTGTAGCCTGTGACAAAACAGACTGCTATGCCTATTGAGGCGTAGAGCAGGAAATGGACCTGAGTGAAGGTCTGGACAAGGTACAAGGCGACAATTGCTATAAAGGCGCCGATGAGAGCCCCTGTTCCGTTTGCGCGGCGGGTAAAGATTCCCAGGCAAAACAGTCCGCACATCGAACCGCCAAACAGGCCGAGGATTTTCATGAACTGATCCCACAGAGATTTAATGTCGGAGGTTGCAAACAACAGGGCCAGTGCAACGCCAAGACATCCGAATGCAAGAGAGCTTACTCGTCCGAGACGCAGACAGGTTCGTTCGGAAGTGATGGAACTGAATGGGCGGACGAAGTCTGTTACAAAGGCGGTCGAGATGCTGTTTATGCTGGTGGAGACGGTTGACTGGGCGGCGGCGAAGATGCCTGCAACGAGGAGCCCGGCAATACCTGTGGGCAGTTCGCGCGCGATGAACAAGGGAAAGATCGCATCGGTTTTGAATGTAGGATCGAGGTGCGCAGGATTCTGTTTGTAAAAGACAAACAAGGCGGTGCCAACAGAGAAGAATAGCAGCGAAGCGGGGAGGATTACTATTGCGTTTGTCCATATAGCTTTTTTTGCCCTTTCGGTACTGGATACGGACATGTATCGCTGGACAACCGCCATGTCGGAGGTGTAAGGGACCAGGTTTTGGCCGAGGCCTCCGATTACGACGACCCAGAGGGCTGCTGTTGCAAAGCTGGCGGATGAAAAGTCCCAGTCATAAAGACGGAACTTATTGTCGGCGACGGCGGTTGAAATAAAACCGGAAAAACCGCCCTGTACACTGAAAATGATGAGAACGAGACTTACCAACGCTCCTCCAAGCAGTACAAAAGTTTGAATTGCATCGGTCCAGACAACCGCTTCGAGGCCTCCCATAGTACAGTAGAC
>JAGHBX010000614.1 GCA_021160785.1 Planctomycetota bacterium
CGAATTTGAAAGCACGTACAGCACCGGCACTTTGACCGCTAACGTAAATATCTTCGGACCGTGGGCGGGCATACTGTCAAACAATGGCGAACGTGTAACGCTGGAAATGCCGCAGGAACCGGATCTGCCGGATTCTGACATGTCATGGGTGGTTGTTGACGAAGTGATCTACAACGACTACCAGCCATGGCCTACAGGGCCGGACGGCACAGGCGATTGCTTAAGCCGCATCTCCAGCCAGCCGCAGACATCAGGCAATAACCCTGCAAACTGGCAAACAGCAACGCCAACGCCGGGGATATAAGAAAAAGGGTTCATCCGACTGATATGAGGCGTTAGGGACAGGAGGCATTCGACTTACCTGTCTTAGTACTAAATCGCTATATTAGGCTTCGCGGGTCCCGTGAGCCGCGATATCAGTACTGGAAATGCGGTTTTGGACTGCAAAATGACTGTCTTACGCTGTAGCAGTTAATTGTGTTTTTTGCACCAAAAGTAACTGTTGTGGTCTATTTTCGTCGATACATTGGATTATAGTGGAAATACCTAAAGGAAAAGAGTAAATTAGACACTCAAGTAGAAGTTAAGCCCAATAATGTGATTGGCAGTCTGGCCTGGAGTTGAATGAGAAGGGAGAGTATTTGCAGGGTATCAGCGTATCAATGGGGAATCCTCAGCAAGCCGAGTTGTCGTCACAAGAATGTGAGATGATGAGTCGGTCGGTGCATAAAGATTTGCCGGTTTGCAACAAGTATGCGTTTTGTCACAGGAAAGTGTTGTATTAAACAGGGACATTTATAACAAGATTGATTTTTGGGAGCTTGTATTATGAATGGTATGGCGAGGTGGACAAGGTTGACATGGGTTTATTGTCTGTGTTGTATTGTGGTTTGTTTCGGAGCGGGGCAAGGAGCGGCCGAGAAGGTCGACATTGCAGCGTCCATCAAGACTGACGCGCAAGTGAAGATTGAGGAGAAAGCCAAAGAAGAAAAGGTGGAAAAAGGGGAGACCGCTGCTGCGAAAATCAGCCCGGAAGAGATTGCACAACTGGATTTGCCGGAAGATACGAGTCCCCTCATGACCGCAAAGGAGTTGCGGATCAGCGGCAACAGTCTGATATCGACGGAAGAGTTATTGTCAAGCATTCCTTCGGTATATAACAGTTCCGGCGGGCCGCTGCAGGATGCCAAAAGTGTTAGCCTTTATGATTTCAAGACGGTGCGTGAAATAATCGAAACGCCCGGTCAAAGTCGTCAGATTTCGGCAAGGACGATTCGTGGTCTCACCCGGTGCATACTTGGTATCTATAAAAGCAAGGGTTACTCGGGTATATTTGTGTCTGTTCCTCCGGAAGCCCTCAACGGCAACCAACTGCGAGGCGGGATTTTACTTGTAAACGTTACCGAAGCCTCCGTCTCTTCGGTTACGGCAAATTACTATACCCCGGATAACGAGCAAGCTGAAAAAGAGTATCTCAAGCGTTCATTCCTGGAAAAATGGTCGCCTGTCGAAGTCGGCGAGGTGGGAAAAGAGAAGGAACTGGAGGACTACGTTAACCTGCTCAATCTTAACCCGGACAGGTATATCTCGGCAACTGTGTCAAAAGGCGCCGATCCGGACAGTGTCGCCATTGGTTATAACGTTTACGAGGCAAATCCCTGGCATTGGTTTCTGCAGGTGGATAATGCCGGCACCGATGACAGGCAATGGACTCCACGGGTAGGTCTTATTAATACGAACCTTTTAGGTATGGATGACAGGTTCACAGTGTTCTATCAAGCCCCGTGGGAAAAAGGCATAGAAGATAGGTATTCCATATACGGCAGTTATGATTTCCCAATAATGGGGCCAAGGCTGCGACTCGAGCTTTTTGGCGGTTACAACCAGTTTGATACGGATGGCGGCGGCGGCATTGATTTCCTTGGTCATGGTTCGCTGTATGGTGGAAAATTGCGGTACAATGCATTGCAGAATAACGGATGGTTCTTTGATATTACGAGTTCATTGTCGCACGAAAAGAGTAAGGTGTCCTCTTCGATATTCAATTCCATACTGGGCTCTGAGGTTTCGATGGACCTTTGGGGAATAGGGGTCGATCTCCATAAACGAAGCGACATGGCGAACACATCTGTTACGTTTGACCGCATCCAGAGTGTGGGCGGGTCATCCCAGAGTAAGTATTGGGATTCAGTCGCACTTACCGGGGCACGAACAAATGCTGATCGTAATTTTGCAATATATACTGCCGCAGCCAACCACAGCCGGTATCTGGATGCCGATAAAATTCAGAGACTTGCCGGTTCGGTGCGATGGATAATTCCCGATGAGAGACTGGTCCCTGCAAAAATGACTACTTTCGGAGGTATGTATTCTGTCAGAGGCTACAAAGAAAGCAGAATCGTTGCTGATGGCGGGTTACTTGCATCGCTTCAATATGAGTATGATCTTGTCAGGCGTGATGTCATAAATGGGGTTTCCAGAAGCAACTCTGATAACCAATATGAGCTTAAGAAACTCGCACCGCTGGCGTTTTTTGATTTTGGCCAGGCCAGGATGAAAGACAAGGTTGCCGGCGAGAAAGCGCATGAGGAGCTTTACTCGATAGGTGTTGGTACGCTTGTTGAAATCGGGAAGCATTTTAGCGGGGCCGTATATTACGGGTATCCGCTCGAGTCCACAGATGATACTGACCGAGGCGACGGGCGAGTCAATGTCAGTTTAATGATGAGATGGTAGCGGGGAATTTGTCCGACGTAGTCGGAAAAGGACATATATTACAAAAAAGGAAGCCCATTGGCTTCCTTTTTTGTGAATAGGGGGTTTATGATTATGAGCTTGCTGTCCGTGGTTCTTCGTAAACGAACATTATCTTTCTGAAATTTATTGAATGCCCTAATCACCTCCGGGACTTATATCGCCGTACTCCCGACGCCAGTGATAATACCAATGGTGCTTACTCCTCACGCATTGCTGGGTTTATCTATTTTTAGGGTATGTTGTCCAAATATATTTACCCGCCACATCCACCTGCCTTGCTTTTCCCTGTTGGCAGGGTCGAGGACGGGGTTTATAGTGTGTTTTTCGCTTGTGTCCCCCGAACTTTCTTATATTATGTGTTTAGTCGGATTCTTTTGAGGAGGTAAGGGTGGCCAAAAATAGGCCTCATAGCCCGATAATAGGTGCAAGACGGATAATGTGGGGGATTTACCTTGACATTTACCTGGGGAATATGCTACAATGGGAGGAATTCGAGGGACTGGTGACCATTTCTATAGGATCCGATGATCCTTCCAGTGATATAATTGGAAAGGGATAAGTATTGTAAAGAAGGAACTGAAATGTAAAAGAGTTTAAGATAGAGAGGGGCAGAAAAATGAAAGAGCTGAGAAAAGTTTCGAAGAAGTATTTCTTAAGACAGATCATGGCTTGCTGGATGATCTTAAGCATGGCCATTGTGATGCCGGTGCAGATTGCGATGGCTGTCGAAACCCCGGGTGCTGATGTGCTTCCGAGCGGGATAATTAACTCGACCGGAATAAATGCCCCTGTCATCGACGGCCTCAACATGGACATCACGCAAACAGCCGGCGAGGCGATCATCAATTGGAACAACTTCGATATCGGTGCAGATGCCGGGGTTAAGTTCATCCAGCCGGGCAGCAGCGCTGCTGTGATGAACAGGGTGCATGACGGAAACGTGACCGGTATAATGGGTAGCCTGACCGCTAACGGCAGGGTCTTTATTATTAATCCTGCCGGCATGGTTTTTGGCGAGGGCGCCGTGGTCAATGTCTCTCAGTTGGTCGCTTCCAGTCTGGACATTACCGATGACGACTTCATGAATGGCATATATACATTTGCCGGCGAAGGCGGTATGGTGTCCAACTACGGACAAATTTCCGCTGAGCAGGTCGCCCTTATCGGCAGGAAAGTACTTAACGCCGGTGTTATAGAAGCACCGGCGGGAACAGTTGTCATGGCTTCCGGCGGCAAGGTCTTCCTGGGCGCAGAAGGCAGCGATGTTGTTGTCGAAGTAACGGGCGTTACTTTACCGGATGCCGCAGATGCTGCAATTAAGGATGGCGATGTCATCAATGAAGGAACCATTGAAGCGTCGGGCGGCACAATAGTTTTAGCCGCCGGCGATACCTGGTCAAGGGCGGTCGAAGGAATAGACGGGCCGACAGTAGCGGTCGATGGCGGCGTCGGCAGAGTAGGCCAGTTCGGAACCCTCAATGCCGACGGCGTCGAAGGCGATGGTGGCAGCATTACGCTGACAGCAGCCGACATAGTTGTCCTGGGCAGCGATAGCGTAACAACCGCAAACGCCGGCGATAACGGCGACGGCGGCGACGTTGTTGTTTATTCGCCTGACACGGCTTTATTCCGCGACGGTGCACTCGTCGAAGCCAAAGGCGGCGGCGAATCCGGCGACGGAGGTTTCTTTGAGCTTTCCGGCAAGGAAGATGTTGAAATAGAAGGCCAAGTCGATCTGGCCGCTTCAAGCGGAGAAAATGGTCAATTCCTCATCGACCCGCGCAATGTCAAAATTGTTGCAGGATCCTCTGATCAAGGAGATTGGGATGGCAGCGAATGGGATCCTAAATGGAGACTTGGCTATGCAAAATTGGGCATAGAGACGTTAGAAGGCTACCTGGCCGGCCAGGACGTGACGATAACAACAGACGGCTTCACATTGTTACAGGCCGGGTGGGTCTGGTTTGATGCGGGCAGAGATGTTCAGGATGGAACTGGTGGAGGCAGCAACAACTCACTGACTGTTAATGCCCATGATTCAATTCGTCTTGACAGCGGGATAAACTTTACCGGCAGTGGAGATGTAACTCTCAACGCTCAAAAACATATTAACGTTAACGCCCCTGTCAGTACCGGCGGCGATCTCAAACTGTATGCTGATACCAGTGGCAATGTAGTGGGAGATATGCATTCCAGCGAAGGGGCGACCCTCGATGCAGGCGGCGACATTGATATTAAAGGTAATGACATTATTCTCGGCGATGCCGTTGACGCCGGAGGAGACCTTACCATAACGGGCAGAGACTGCCACCCCGGTGATGATGAGTACGAATGGGGCAATGTCTGGGCCAAGAGCACTCTTGACGCCGGCGGTAATATAGAGATTTCTGTAACCGGTGAAGCAGAAGAGTCGGTTAAGGTTCGTTATAAGCATTACTATGGACACCAGGGGAGATGGTACTGGGATTATCGTTGGGAATCTTCTACAGAGTATTATCCCGGCACAATAACACTGGACGGCGATGTGACCGCGGGCGCCAATCTTTCGCTTTTCAACGACACATATACGACCAATGTTACAGGGCGCGGCGTAACACTTCAGGCAGGTCAGGATGTATTTCTGGTAAATGACAATGCCGGCCCTACTGAAAAGGATAATGCCACAAAGTTAGAGGGTAAAAGCCATCTGGCAATTATTGCCGGAGCCGGCCCCGGTGTTACTAACGGTGAGATACATGCTGATGACACTACGATAAGCGTTGCCGGCAGTACACTGGTAATGCATCAGGATGAATCCCTGGATACGGCTGACTACATGTTTGGCAACCAGGGCGCCACAGACCTTACTTTAATAAGCGACAAAGGCTCTGTTACTTCTACAAGAACAGCCGATGGCGGTTTGAATGCCAATGCCGCTGATAAGTGGAAAACGATTGGCGCAACAGCAAAACAGAATATTAATCTGTCCGGCGACGGAAGCATTATTCTTGGCGACAGCGGAACAAATCCAAATCTGTCATTGCGGGCCAGGAAGGGTGATGTTAATGTTAGAGCCGGATATAACGTAGCAGCTCAAAAACACATCGTAGCCGGTGACGATATCCGTATTCGCGCAAAACATGGCGTTCAACTTCAGGGCGCACGCGCAGGCGAAGATATGACGGTCAAAGCTGACGTTGATAGGTACTGGGGCGAAAATATTACGGCCAATAACAGATTAGAAGCCGGTCGTGATATGACTCTGGAAGGCGGCAATGTCATTCTTAAGAATGGCGGCGAAGCCGGCCGCGATATGGACATCATGGCGCACGGACTTTACAGCCTTGGTGGCGGTGCTCCCGGCACACTGGTTGGCGGTGGCGACGTCGTCGTTGATGGTGCATTAACCGCTGGCGGCAGTATGGATATTACTGCAATCAATTACCAGGATGCAGCTCCTCCCGCTAATGGTCCGGGTTTATGGGGCGGTTCGACTCCATATAATGCTGACGGTTCAATTTACTTAAATGACGGTGCAACAGCCGGCGACATGACTCTGCTGGCGGATACTTATATTGAGGCGGGTGAAAAACTGACAACAACCAGCGGCAACCTCGTTGCTCACGCGGGTACAAACGGTGGAACCGACTTCCAGTTGACAAACAGACCCCCGGCGCCGGGGACCAACCAGTCGCAGTATGATGTTGTCTTGAAAGACGGCGCTGAATCCAGCACGAACATGGTGGTTACGGCCGCTGATGATATCAAATCAGACGGCAAACTCACCAGTGGAAATAACATGAGACTCAAGGCCGGTGATGATATCCACCTGAATAAGGCGGGTGTCAGCGCCGAATCCGGAGCCAACATGAAGATCTTTGCCGACAGAGACAATGGCAACACCCCGCCAATCGGCGATGTGGATGTCGAAGGCGACTTGCTGGCTGAGAATGATATCGACATTAAAGCTTCGAATGACACGATTTATCTGGCCGGCGATGTTAAGACACACGATGGCAATATCACGTTCCACAATAAGGTTGTAGCCGACGGCGCCGGCAACCAGGTGTTCAACGCCAACGCGGACGGCGGCAAGGTGCTTCACGCCAGGAAATCGATCACCAAGACGACTTCCGGCAACCTGAAACTGATGGGCGGCCGAATCGGGAACGATGGCGCCGATGATGCTAATATTGAGCTGGATCTTGACGGAAATGTAATCGTCGAACACGGTAGCCTGCTCCTCGGCCTTGACGGTAAAGATGACGATGTAAGCGTTGCTGCCGGCAAGAAACTGCAAGCCAGCAAAAATGTAACTGTCTTTGATACTCTCAACGGCGAAGGCGATCTGACTGTCAAAGCCGGGAACGATATTACACTTCATAAAGATGTAACATCAGCCGGCGACATGCTGCTCAAGGCTGATAATGACGGCAGCGGCTCTGGCGATATGATCGCTATGGGCAACCTCGAATCGACCGGCGGCAGCATCGATATTTATGCCGCCAATGATACGATTCATCTTGAGAATGATTATGTCAAAGCCGATGATGATGTTACGCTGCACAATAACACTATCGCAGATGACGGCGTGTTGATTAAAGCCGGTGATAATGTAAGGACCGAGGGTACACTGGCCGGCAAGGGAGATTTGACGGTTGAAGCCGGTGATGACATCCAGTTCGGCGACGACGCCGGCGATGTTGTCGTCGTGGAAAAAAGTCTGGTGGCAAAGTCCGGCTTGGACAGCAGTATATTGTATTACTTGTTCCCAAGCGGGAGCAAAGGCTCCATCCAGGTCAATGCAAATGTTGAGGCCGGCGATATGCTGCTCTCAGCCGGTGCAGGACTGCCGGGCTACAGCGACAGCCACGTTACTGTTGCCGACGGCGCAACGCTGACTGCCAACAGGAAGACAGAAGGATGGGGATGGCATAAACGGGTGATAAGCGAAGGTAATATCACCATAGAAGCACATCACGACGTTACACTTGGCGGTGCTGTAGACGCCGACGGCGATCTCGTAATCAATGCCGACAGGCACGACAACTGGCCTTATTCGACGCCGGACCATATGCTGGGCGGCGATGTGCTTGCCAAGGGCACTCTCGATGCCGGCGGCGCCATGGATATCTCCGGTAATAATATCACGCTCGAGCAGGATGCCACATCCAAACGCGATATGACTATTACCGGTGATACAAGCGCCGACTGGGCCGGTGGTCCTGCCGGTGAGGTATATGCTAAAGGCAACCTTGAATCGAAGAATGGCAGCATTGATATTTACGCCGCCAATGATACGATTCATCTTGAGAATGATTATGTCAAAGCCGACGATGATGTTACGCTGCACGCTAATACCATCGCAGACGACGGTGTGCTGATTAAGGCCGGTGATAATGTAAGCACCGAGGGTACGCTGACCGGCAAGGGAGATTTGACGGTTGAAGCCGGTGATGACATCCAGTTCGGCGACGACGCCGGCGACAATGTCCTCGTGGACGGAACTTTGGCGGCAAAATCAGGCTTGGATAACAGTCTGTTCTTCCCAAGCAGAAGCAAAGGCTCCATTGAAGCTGCCGGTGATGTTACGGCTGGCGACATGCAGCTCTCGGCCGGTGCAGGACTGCCGGGCTACAGCAACAGTCATGTATCTGTCGCCGGGAATTTGACGACGACCGATGGTGATATGATTGTTGAAGCACATCATGACATTACACTCAGTGGCGATGTTGATTCGGCCGGCAACCTTGTACTCAATGCCGACAGGCATGACAACTGGCCTCATTGGACGCCGGATCATATGATGGGCGGCGATGTTGAAGTTGCAGGCGCCGTTGACGCCGTTGGTGCTATAGATATGTACGGCAACAACATCACGCTTGACAAGGATGTTACATCGGGCGGTGATATGACCCTGACAGGTAATACCAGTGAAGACTTTGCTGGTGGTCCTGTGGGCGATGTAACAGCCATGGGCAATCTCACCTCGACAGGCGGCAGTATCGAGATCACATCAGATGACACAACAACATATATAGGCGGTAATGTTACGGCTGAAATCGATGTCCTGCTCAATAACAATACCAAGTATATTGGCGAGGGTACTCAGAATGTCACTGCCGGACAGACACTAACCGCCCATGGTTATCAGCGCAAGGTGACCGCTGGGCACCTGGAATTGTATGGTGGTTCTGAGGAACTCGCTGTCGACTTGACATATGCAGGCACACCTGGTGATCCGACTGCAAGCACTTGCGAAGGCAACCTGGACATACATGGCGTCGGTGACGTACAGATATCCGGGGACCTGACAACATTTGGCGAGTGCGAGGGTGAAGATTGTGACGAGGTCTATGAGTTTGTGCAGTTTATTGATGAGATCGAGTTTGAGCCAGAGCCTCTGCAGCGTGGTGGTGTTTCGGTCATATCCGATCAGGGTAAGATCTTCACAAGAGACGGCATCAACGATGATACGCTTAACGTTAACATAACTGGAAACTCCGACCACATGTTAGGCTTAGGCGTGGATCTGCCGAAAGATTACGATCAACCGGCTCCGGTTGCCGCGGGCGAGTACGAAACCGGCAAGGCCGCAATCGTGATTATGAGCGAGAAGGCGTTAAAGCTCGGTCCTGATGGAACACTTACTGCTGAAGGAACATACTACACCGGTGACAAAGATGACGACGGCAAGGCCTTGGTTGATGATCGTCCTGGTGTAGATTTCGCAAACTATGACAGAGAGGGCAAGCCTGGCGGCGATCCGATAGATATTGCAATATATCTGGCCGGCAATAGCAGGGAAGTGCTTGATGACACGGGTGTTCCAATCAGCAGTGATTACGAAGGTGATGTACATGTTGATTCGCCGGTAACTGATTTGCCGGATGGAGCGGTAATGGTTATCGATGCATACGACACTGTAACATTTGGAGATGCATTTGAGAACTCGCTGAAGGACGGCAATGTCGGTTGGCTGGAAGTGTGCTCACGCATAAGCGGCGCCTATGAAGAAGCCTGGGACTATAATAAGCTTCCGAAGCAGGATGGTGCATGGGATATTGATAATTACGTATGGCGTGGAGAAGGCGGCGGCGACGATGGCGGCGCCTGGGTCCTCAAGCCGAATCTTCCCGCAGATCCTCGTGTCGTGCTTGTGGCGCCCAATGTCGAGGGCTGTCCTGAACTGGTGCAAGCGGCAGCTGTGGAACTTGGAATTACGGCGGAGACTGTTCAAATTGGCATAGGAAACGCTATTGCCCTCAGTCCGAGTATACAGGCTTGCCAGGCGTGTGCGAAGCTTGTAAACGCCGCGGCGGTCTTAAAGGACGCAGACGGTTCACGAATGGCTGCTCTGGTCCAGTTGTTCAACACGGAGGCCCCGGCCGGTGCACCGTTTACTCCGGCGATGGGAGCATCGATTGCCACGGCATTCGAAAGTGCCGCCGAAGGTTCTCAGTATGCCTCAGCGATGGAGTATGTTGACGCTTTCGCTCAGTATGTTGCCGTTCTGGACATCGAGCTTGGTTCACCGGTAGGCGACTCCGTGGCCTTCGTTATGGAAAAACATGGCGCGGGCGTAATGGGCAGCGACAACGCTAATATCGCAGCCTACGTTGCAACACGCATGGAAGCTATCGGTCAGCCGTAAGCGAATCTGTTATTTTATTAAGAAAAAAGCCTGTCCCTGAAAAGGGGCAGGCTTTTTATCTAATTAATATCTGTTGCGGAAGTTTATTGCCCTGCATAAGCAACCTGTTTGCTTGTGCGGATTTCTTTTGCGTCTTGCTGTAATTTTGCGAATGCTGCGGTGTTACCGCTCTTTTTCACGGCTGCCAAAGCTCTCTTGATCAGCCTTTCAGCTTGCGAGTTTTCTCCTTTTACCCGGCAAATTTTCGCTTTTGTCAGCCAACTCCAGGCTACGAGATGGTGGTTGGCGCCGTAGGTTTTTTCTTGCACGGCTATTGCTTTATCGATCAATGTTTCCGCTTCGGCATATCTTCCCTGCATGGTATACAGGGTTGCTATATCGGCAAGGACATTTGCCGTATAAAGATGCTTCGGGCCGTAGCTGTTATTGATCAAATCTATTGCTTTTTGATAATAGCTTTCAGCTTTTTCAAGGGCATCATGTGCAACGTGAAATTTGGCGATATCCACGAAGAATGGCGCCATTGCCTTGTCGTCTGCGCTGTGGCTGTCGAGCATAATAGCCATCGCATTATCCAGAGCAGATCTGGCTTGGTCATATTTGCCCTGCTCGCAGTAGATTGAGCTTAAAGTGCTCAGTGTATATGCCAGGTAGGGATGATTTTCGTAGAGGATCTTTTTCTGCAGTTTCAAGCCCAACTCGCACATTTTCTCGGCATCGACCAGTTTATTCTGATTCTTGTATAAGGTTGCCAGATCGATCAGGCACATGGCAAGTTCGGAATCAGAGGCGCCCTTTCTTTGTGCCATGGTTAAGGCTTTTTCTGCTAACGGCTGGGCCTTTGTGTATTCTCCGTAGGCCATGTAAACCCTTGCCATTGAGCGAAGTGTTCTGGAAGAGGAGTATCGTCCGGATGGCGCCGGTTTTCCATTGGTTATACTTGTATTCAGCATCAGGCTGAGCACCAGAACAAGGAAAATACCATTGATTCTGTGTCGTGTTTTCATTGCTAATCTGTGTCCTTACAACCTGTTTTCCTAAAATAGCCGAGACCGAATACCGCTTAAAATATAAGAAACAATACAAATAACGGCAAATTACACAGGCGTCTTTGCAACAAAATACTGATGGGCTTGTATGAACCGCTTTGTGTGTCACTGCTCCATATTTTCGGACCTACCGGTTCTTTCTCAGAGAATTATTAGCCGCGTGTCTACTTCTTGTATAGCTGTATGGCTGGAAATGTAATGTAGTGCTCGGAATTTGGATAAAACAAGTATTCCGACCGGAGATACAGTCCGATACCGTATCTTAACAAACATGAGGTTGTTATGAGCGGCTTTTGGGCTGATAAATACAGGATCACTGCCTTTTGCATAATAGCGGTTGTATCACCTGCAACCGGATCGGACTACACCTGTGCAGTTTGGGAATGTCTGTCGCACTGTCAGATACAGCCTGACGCCGCACACCATGCCCCCGAAGTCGCATCGATAGTTAACTCTGCCTGTAATGAAATTTACACGGGTGATTTTGAAGGCGCCCGGCGCATTCTCGATAAAACAGTGGTTTCTGACAGCAATGATATTATGCAACTCAGGAAAATTACTGATGAGTATAGAGCCATAAAAGAAAGACGCGAGGCGCTGCAGGATGAAATCTATAAGACACAGATAAACGCACTCCAAGAGCTTCGGCAAATACCTCTTTCCAATGACGCCAATAACATCGGTAAGGTTTTCTCACTCATACTGAACATATCGGAATACGCCGACAAGGAGCAAAAGCAGTCTTTGCTGAAAGACCCGCTCCTGATACAAGCTGTCCGGGAAGCTAAAGCTAAGGCGGCTCAATTTGAGGCTGAGGGTAAAAGCCTCGATGCTTATACAATCTGCTATAATAAATTGGAGCGGATTTACGAAGATAACAAGACTTATTCGGTTTATGCCGACCGGCTTCTGGATAAGGCTGACATTTGGACATCTTTCCAGGACAGCCGGTATGAGCCATATGAAGAGCATTATGCAGGCATAACAAAACAGACGTTTATCAATGCAGTTGATGTTCTCGATTCCAGATATGTTAACATTATCGATTATCGTCGAATGGCCATTAAAGGAATAGATCGCTGTAAATTGTTAGCGGAAGTGATGAGCAAGTTGGGCGCCGACAATGCATTTAAGATGACAAATGCCAAACACGCCGTCTGGCTTGAAGCCCTGGACGAAATTGTAAATGAGATAAATCAATCGCAAACAAAGACAGGCAAAGATGAATTTGTAGATGTGTTCAATAAGGTATTGGCGATAAATAAATCGCCTTGTGCACAAACGGCATTACCCGCTGCAGCGTTAATTGCACAGTTTGCCAAAGGAAGTTTGTCCGCACTTGACCCTTACACGGCCATATACTGGCCCAACCAGGCGCAGGCTTTCAAAAAAGCGATGACCAGGCAGTTTTCGGGCATTGGCATAAAGTTCTCGAAACAGGAAGGTCCGGCGAAAGTAGTAACCGTGTTTCCTGACACGCCGGCATACAAATCCGGTCTTCAGGCGGGCGATATCATAATGGCGGTGGATGGCGTTGAGACAAAAGATATTGCTTCTGATTGCCTGGCTAAAAGAATCACCGGCCCTGAGGATACTAAGGTAACGTTGAAAATCAAGCGTTTCAATGAAGAGACCGTTTGCGATATCTCCCTGAACAGGGCGAAGATAGTTGTTCCATCGGTTCATGGCTGGCGGCGAACCGAAACAGGCGAATGGTTATATATGATCGACGACTCTCGCAAGATAGGCTATATCCGCATTAGTAGTTTCTGTGCAAAGACCAGTGATGATTTCGAGAGTGCACTTTACCGGATCGAGGAAGATGGGTTAAAAGGGTTGATCCTGGATTTACGGTCTAATCCCGGCGGGCTTTTGAGTGCTGCCGTCGAAATAGCGGATAAGTTTATCGCAAAGGGACTGATACTCAGGACTCAGCCGCGGTTTGGGATCTCGACATATATGGCGGCGCACAAGGAAGGCACTCGCGCCGTTTGTCCTGTCGTAGTACTTATCAACCCGCTTACAGCGAGCGCTTCAGAAGTTTTGGCCGGAGTATTGCAGGATCCAAAATACAAAAGGGCGGTTGTCGTGGGACAAAGAAGTTACGGCAAAGGCAGTGTACAATCAATGTCGACTGATTGCGGGAAGGGATCGCAGTTGAAATATACTGTGGCGTATTATCACCTGCCTTCGGGCAGGAGAGTCGAGAGCCGTCATCTAATGGAAACGTTGGGCAGAACAGATTGGGGCATCATACCGGATGTCAATGTGGACCTGCACAGCGACCAACTGCAGGAGATAGCCAACGTGCAGAAGATAAACGGGTTTTTGGTAACAAACGGAAACGAAGATCCGTTTGGCGGCGTGAGCCGGTATTCAAGCCGCCAAACAGTGGATGCCGACCCGCAGTTGGCAGTAGGGCTACTGGTCTTGAAAAGCAAAATGATACAATCTGACGCTCAGCCAACCACCCAAAGACCTTGTACCCTGAATTGAGCACGGAGCGTCTATTGGATGGGATTGGCCCGCTGAATGGCGGCCATCGTATCCAAGAGCTTGGGGTTCTCCGTGAACAGTCGGTAATTCATCATCCTGCACACTGTGAGGAAATCTCTCCACTCCGACAGGAACGACTCAGGCCCTGTCAGAACCTCCTTTGCCTCCTCGAGGCTCGCCTTGACGTAGTCTGAGAAGGATTTTGTGAGGAGTTCATCGGTCAGGGCGTCGGTGATCTTCTTGAACTCGCCCTTGTCCAGCCATATTCCCTTGCACTGGGGACAGCAGTCGATTTCAACGCCGGTGTTGTCATAGTTTATACGAACCAGGCTGCCGGAGCACTTCGGGCATCCAAGAGTCCCGCCGACGGCCTTGAACCTGTCTGTGTGTTTCCACACCTCAAAGTCCATCCAATTCAAATCGGAATCCGCCGAATCCTTCGCTTTGCGCAGCTCGTCGTCCTGGAACCATGTCCCCATGCACCTGGGGCACTCATCAACGGCGATGTCCTGGATCGACTTACTATCCAATGTAACGCTACATGCGGGACACTTCATAGTGGACTCCCTTCTGCCTTGAAAATTTCTTTACTTTTCCTTGTCATTGTATTGGATCCAGCCCAAAAAGCAATAGAAAGCATTTTCTTAGTCTTTAGCATTTGACTCGAGATCTCCGGTTTGCTGCGATATTGAATGGTGAACAGGTGCGTGAGGCCGCAGGATGGCGGTGGGGGGGGCAAATTGGGCCGTGGGATTGTATATTGTAGAATGTATATTGTATATTGTGGATTGTAGATGGTGGGGGAAATTGGGTTCGTTTCGCAGAATCGAAGTGGTCGCGGGGGCAAATTGGGTTTGTTTCGCATTTTTGCCGGTTGAGGGAACCGGGGGGTTAAACTTATGGAGGCACGCTTTGCGTGCGTTTAATTTATTTTTTGTGGGCACGGTTTGTCACTCCCCCTGTTTTCGGTGTTGCATTGTCGGTAATTACGCAACGCATTATACCACAGAACAGGTCAAAAGTCAAATATCAAAGTGCAAAACTGTGGTGTCGCGTTGCGACGGGTGGTATAATTAACCCGACAAGCCGGATCCCAAAGCTTGTTCGGGAGCGGTATCTTCGCTGCGCTGCGACGCGGCAGCGGGTGAGGAGAACGGGTAGAGGCAAAAAAGTACCGCGTACCTTTAGTTCACCCGGTGGAGAATTATTTATATATGCGAGGCTTAACGAACTATTTTATTGATCAGTTGAAATCCGGGTTACTACTTCCAATATTAGGCTTAGTGCAACTCGACTCTACTCTATGCCTTGAGATTAGGGAAAATTACATCGATATTTATTATCGTGGTGGAAATATAATAAGAAGAATCGAAGAGAAACAGGAGGTGTTCAAAGCCAGTTTTGACAGGAGATATCTCGATAAAGATTCGACCAAGGTGCCATATCTTCCTGACATCTTAAATAACCCGGGGGATGTTGAAGCTTGGGTAAACGCTATCCCATTCTTAAAGCATGAAATGGATTTGTGGTTTGGTCGTCATCCAAAAAATGAAAGAGAATTTCAGCAATTAATGCTCCGCGAAAATAACTTTGGTAACTCAGCAAAAGGCACAGACTATTTCATTTGTGACATAGAGTATGCCAATTACACGGGGAGATTCGATCTAATTACAGTTCAGTGGCCATCTTCGCCTGTACATCGCAAGAATAACAGGAATCTCAGATTGGCCTTTATTCTCAGGGCATATATGGTTTAGATGAGTTCTTGAAGAAATTCTAAAAATCAAACCCCAACCCATAGAAACCAAAAGCAATAAAATTATGGCTGTTTACAATACATCAACAAACAAGAGCATATATCTGGGCCATAAAGTGTTTGAGCATCATGACGTGGATTACTGCCTTATTCGTATTGCACCAATCAAATGGCAATTGGCCTGCAATCCATCGAAGAAGTACTCGATGAAACATCTAATGGGAGA
>JAGHBX010000504.1 GCA_021160785.1 Planctomycetota bacterium
AATGGTATGTTAGTGTTACCGATTTCGACAGGACAAGTTCCGGGCCGGTTTGGAGTTTCAAAACCGTCACAAGAAAGGCGAGCAATCCCAGCCCGGCAGACGGTGAAACAGATGTTGTTTTGGATGCGGACCTCAGTTGGAGCGCCGGACTTGATGCGATCAGCCACGATGTCTATTTCGGAACCGACGCAGGAAATCTGATTTTAGTTTCTGCTGAGCAAGCCATGCTCTCTTACGACCCGGGTGCGCTTCAACAAGACATGACCTATTACTGGGCCGTAGACGAGCACGATTCCGGTGTCGGAGTAACCACCGGCGACCTCTGGAGCTTTACAACCTTAACTATGAAGGCAACCAATCCAAGTCCGGCGGACATCGCAATAAACGTTGGCGTTAATGCGGACCTGAGTTGGATCGCCGGCGCTGACGCGGTCAGCCACGATGTCTATTTCGGCACGAACCCGGCGAGTCTCCCTCTGGTTTCCCCAACGCAGGCAGAAATAACATACGACCCAGGTACTCTTCTGCAGGATACGACGTACTACTGGGCAATAGACGAGCACGATTCTGGTGGAGTAACCGCCGGCGACCTCTGGAGCTTTACAACGACACCGCCATCGCTGCCCTACTTTGAAGATTTCGAATCGGGTTTTACACTCGGCCAAACAGTTGGATCTCATTCGGATTGGTTCGATGGCGGCGCAGGTCCCGTAGTAACAGGCGGCAGTGGGGTCGAGGGTTCAGTCGGGCTTGTACCATCAGGCACTATTTTCACATGGACGGCACATCCTTTCGTGTGGACTGAAGTTAACAAGGTCATCATCGGAATGGACTTCCAGACAGATGGCAGCGGCTACTTAGACGACGACCGTATCGGCTGGATGATTTCCGGTACCAGCACGGGCTCATCAGATATCTTCGGCGTACAATTGGATCCGGGCGGCAGCGGCTACAACATTGAAGGCTACTGGGACGGCAGCACAACGGATAGAAGGCCCAGCATCGCCGATCTGCCGGCCTTGTCTGCCAATGCCTGGTACCGTTTGACAGCCGAGTTCACCAGACTGACTGATACGTCCGCTGGAATCAATGTCGAACTCTGGTCGCTCGACGCCAGCGGCAACCCCATCGCTCTGGTTGCAGACGGATCCATCGCGGACACCAGCACACTTGGCGCAGATGCTCCGCACTCAAAGTATTTCACCGCTACAAATCTATGGCCGGGCTACAAGAATCACACTGCGGTTGCCGGCGCTGTGGACAACGCATACTTCGAGGAAGTGCCCGTTGGAATCGCCCCCCCAGTCATATCGAACGTGCAGACTTCAAACATAACCGATGTCAGCGCATCGATCACATGGACGACGGACAAGCCGAGCGACAGTGTAGTCAGGTACGGCGAAACGACATCGCTGGGTAGCGAGTTCTCAGATGCCACCCTCGTAACCAGTCACTCGCTGGCAATCACAGGACTTTCGCCGGATACGCTCTATTACTACGAAGTCGAATCGATGGATGCCGATGCAGGCACAACAGTTGACAACAACAGCGGAGCATATTACAGCTTCAGGACTGTTGTTGTTGATTCGGAGGATCCCATTATCACGAATCCTACGGGAGATACGACGGGCTCAACCGGCGATTCGGTCGCTATACAGGTGACTATAACAGACAACGTGGATGTGACCAGTGCCACGCTACATTACACACCAGTCGGTGGCAGTGAAACTACCGCCCCGATGATTGAAGGGGCCAACGATTTGTGGAGCGTCTCGGTGCCGGCTGGTTCAACGGTAGGCGAAATCCATTACTACATAACCGCAGAGGATGCGGTTTCTAATACGGCAACAGATCCAACAACCGGATCGTATATCATCACCGTTAGTGTGCCCGGGCCGACGACGCTGTTCAGCGACGGATTTGAAAGTGGCAACCTGACGACCGGCGGATGGACCGACAGCGGCAGTGTGATCGTTAAGGAACCCGTCGCCTACGAAGGTGTGTATGGAGTTCAGATAGGCGGAACATCATGGATAGAGAAGTCAGTCAGCACAGTTGGTTTTTCCACTATCCACGTTAAATACGCCCGGAAGACAAAAGGGATAGACTCCGGCGAGTCTTTGACGGTGGAGTGGTCGGTTGACGGCACGGTCTGGAATGTGATTGAGTCAACTCTGGATACTGCCTGGGCGCAGCGGGATATATATCTGGGAGCAGGGGCCGGCGAAAACGCTGTGTTCAGTGTGAGATTTCGCACCAATGCGAACAAGACGAATGAATACGGCTCCGTTGACAGCGTGGAGATATCCGGTACGCCTTCCGGACCTGTAAGTCAACCTCCTGTTGCATGCAACGATGCCTACAGTGTGGATGAGGATGGGACGCTGGTCATTGCGGCCCCCGGGGTTCTGGTCAACGACAGCGATCCGGAGGGCTATCCGCTGACAGCGGTGCAGGTCGGCGGGGCCGGCAATGGCTTGTTAGGCCTCAATCCGGATGGGTCATTCAGTTACACGCCGAACGCCAACTTCAACGGCTCGGACAGCTTCACATATATGGCAAACGACGGCGTAGTGAATTCGGATACGGCAACCGTGACTATTACAGTCAACTCCGTCAACGATGCCCCCGTCGCTAACGATGACAGCACGACGACCAGTGAAGATACGGAGGTTATCGTTGATGTGCTTGCCAATGACACCGATGCGGATATAGGCGATACGCTTAGCGTGCAGTCGGCCACAAACGGGTCGAACGGCACCGTCGTCAACAATAGCGATTCGGTAACTTATACGCCAAACGCCAACTTCAACGGGATAGATGTATTCACATACACCGTCAGCGATGGCAACGGCGGAACGGATACGGCGACTGTTACGGTTACGGTCAATCCGGCTACGCTTTCCGTCTATGTTGACGCGATGGACGTAACGGTTGTGCCAGATAGAAGGAAGTACTATGCCACAGCAACGGTCACACTTGCTCCGCAATTCGCCGAGGCGACGGTTGTTGGCAATTGGTACTTTAAGGGTGTCATTCGCATTACAGGCCAAACCGCCACTACAAACGCAGGCGGGGCCGCCACGTTCACGTCCGGTACTTCACCAGGGAAATCGGGAGATATCTTTGAATTCGTAGTTACGAATGTGACCGCAACTGGCTATACATATGACGAGGCTTCGAATGTCGTAACCGGCGCCTCGGATACGATCTAAGGATTGCTTTCCATATTGATAATAGAGACAAATTCTGGAAGCGGCCAAATGACGAAAAGGTGATAGCGTGCTTCTATGGACACACGTACTACTATAGCGCGATGCAGCAGATCCAGACAGGAGCGGAACCATGAACCTTACAACAGTAAATTAAACTCCACTCGCGAGAATCCCGGCGCGCCGAGACCCTGAAGGGTATATCGCCTCGATCCGGCGGCTGCCCTCCGATCTGTGATATATTAAGAAAATGTTAAAAAAACAGTACTCGACACCGAACCTATCGGCTGTTGAGCGCATATTAGTAGATGACCGGTAACCGGGGAAAACAGTTGGAAGATGGGTTTTACCCTTGTTATAAATATAAACTTTTCTCCTCCTCCAAAGAGGGCCCAGCCAACATCGACTGGGCCTTTCTTTTTGCGCATTTTGCGCGGTGTCATGCAACAGTGAGCGTAATCGTGTGCATATCGGCCCCACTTCGAACCAAGAGCATGGGCAAGAGGTGGGCAAAATTAGGTGTATGCAGGGAAGTTAAGCCGTGATACAATGGGAGATATGATGCCTGACGATATTCCGCATACTGATGATAAGGCCAAACGAAAGATTCACCCGGGGGCGATGGGGTGTTTCATTATATCGCTTGTTTCGGTGGGCCTGCTTGTCGGTGGCTTGGTGTTACTCTTTATCGTCAATAGTTTGGCCGAGGATCCTTTTTTCTTGGTTTTCGGTATATATGCACTACTTGACGCATGGGCTACAATAATTTGGGGATTAATAGTATGGGCATTATTGGTGTCCTCGTTTCTTGCACAATTTTTTGGAATAGCGCTCGGAATCTGGTCGTTACTTGAGATGAGAGAAGACCGGCTTTGCCGCGGCAAAGGCTATGCGATTGCGGGAATAACCATCTCCACCTTAGTATTTCTTGCATTACTGTTTACTGTTATTCCGGATAGTAGCTGACGAGAGAATAGAGACAAGACGATATGATTCCGAACTGGAAGTACTGACAGCATACTATTGCAGCCATTATGCTTGGTGGGGTGGTGTTGATGATGTTATTGCCGTAGACATGTGAATCGCAGGATATCGGAGGAAAAGCTAATGTCATTGCAGAAAATTATTTTTTCAATGTTTATGTTCGTGCTGGTGGTTCCATTGCTGAGTATCGCGTCCGGGCCTGACGAAGAGCCGCTGCCGCTTGGGCGGGTTTATCCTGGGGATGAGGGGATTGAAAAGGATGGGCGCGTTCTTTTTGTGGAGGATTTTGAGGCGGGCGGCGTTGAAGATATCGTGGCTCGCTGGGGCCAGATCAGTAAGAAGGCTAATTTCAGTCTCTCGGACGATGTCCACGGCAAGTCGGCGGGCAGGAGATCGATTCGTATCGCCGAGAACGGGCATCTGTTTACTCATCCCAAAGGCGTTGACACCATGTATGCCCGCTTCTATGTCAAGTTTCACGAAAAGACCGGGTACGTACACCACTTCGTACACCTTGTTGCCGACAGCGATCCCAAGCCCTGGCCCAAGGGCGGGGCGGGTGAGACTCCGGCAGGTGATGAGAAGTTTTCGACCGGGATCGAACCGACGGGACGATGGGGCAAATACCCTCCGCCGGGCGTTTGGAATTTCTACAGCTACTGGCACGAGATGAAGACCAAATGGGGCTCGGTCTTCAACGGCAGGCAGGAACCGATCCAGCCGGGTCGATGGTACTGCGTCGAGGTTATGCTGAAGGCGAACTCGGCGCCCGATAAGGCAGACGGCGTCCAGGCCTTCTGGGTGGACGGCGAACTGTACGGCCGATTCGACGGTTTTCGATGGCGCACCACCGACGAACTCAAGATAAACACCTTCTGGCTGCTGTTCTACAACACCGACCAGCCGGCGCGACACAACAAAGACCCAAAGCCCGAATCGCGAGTCATGGAAGTATGGTTCGACGACATCGTCATAGCAACCGAATACATAGGCCCCGTTGTGCCAAAAGCGGGCGCCTTGAATCGTCAGGACAGACCTGATAGTATATCAGAGAACGCTCATGGTTTTGATCCGGAAAGTTGCCTGGCGGCAGATTGAGGTTTGTAATTGAGGAAGGGTGAGTATGAAAAAGGTATTTGCAGCTTTGTTTTTTTTGGCGGTTTGTTTTCCGGCCGGCGGGGCTACGAGTGCCCGGGACCGGCTGGAGTCGTGGGCCGAGCATGTCAGGCTTAAAGAAACCTCTGATTTCAAGGATTTGAAATGGAAGTCGCTCGGTCCCAAGTCCCAGGGCGGGCGGGTCGAGAGTATCGAGTGTCCCGCGCCGGGCAGCTCGACGATTTATGTGGGGGTGGGCGCGGGCAACCTGTGGAAGAGCATCAACAACGGCACGACGTGGGAGCCGATCTTCGAGAACGAGTCGACGTTTGCGATAGGCGACGTTTCAATCGCGCCGTCGGATTCGAATATCGTTTGGGTCGGTACGGGCGAGGTGCTGATGGCGAGAAGCTCATTTGCGGGCACGGGTGTTTTCAAGTCGGTCGATGCGGGCAGGACGTGGCGGAATATGGGGTTGACGGACAGTCATCACGCGGCGAGAGTGCTGATCGATCCCAAGGATTCCGACACCGTTTACATCGCGTCGTTAGGACATTCGTACACGTACAACGAGCAGAGGGGCGTCTTCAAGACGGTTGACGGGGGAGAGACATGGGAGAAGGTTCTTTACATTTCCGAGAAGGTCGGCGTCGTCGAGGTGTTGATGGACCCCCAGGACAACCGGACGCTGTACGCCGTCGCCTGGCAGCGCGACAGGAAGGCGTGGAACAACGTCGAAAGCGGCGAAGGCAGCGGGATTTATAAAACGACCGATGCCGGGGCGACCTGGAAACGCCTAGAGCACGGCCTGCCGCGCGGTGAAAATGTGGGGCGCTTCGGGATCGCGATAGCGCCGTCGGATCCGAAAATCATCTATGCGCTTCTGGACAACAGGGCCATGCGTCCAGACGGCAAGAGGCCTGTCATGGGCGAGGTGTATCGCTCGGCGAACAAGGGGCAAACATGGACGAAGATGAACGAGGATTTTTTGCCTGCTACCATCGGATACGATTTTTGCCTGGTGCGGGTTGCGCCGGATAATCCGGACGAGATATATATCTGCGGCAACGTGCTGCTGCGTTCGACCGATGCGGGGAAGACGTACAGCAGGGTCGGCGGCAAAGTAATTCACCTCCTGCCGAACAGGGCCAAATCGGTTCATGTGGACAATCACGCCATGTGGATAGACCCGGCCAACGCCAATCGGCTGCTGTTGGGGACAGACGGGGGGTTTTATATGTCTTACGATCGCGGAGCGACGTGGATGCACTACAACAATATGCCGATAGCGGAGTTCTATGCGATCGTGCTCGATACCGACGAGCCTTATAAGATATGGGGCGGGACGCAGGATAACGGCTCGCTTTGCGGCACGAGCAAAGCCGAACTTACCGACGGGACTGAGACGTGGACGCATGTTACGGGAGGGGACAATTATTTTACGCGGGTAGATCCGACGGACGAGAACACGGTTTATTATGAGTATCAATTCGGCGGACTCCAGCGAAGGAACATGCGCCAGGGCAAGAACAAAGGCATCAGGCCCAGGGCAGGCAAGGATGAGCCCCGGCTGCGGTATAACTGGATGACGCCTTATATTATTTCGCATCACAATCCGTTTACACTTTACTGCGGCGCCAACAAGCTGTTCAAGTCGGTTAACAGGGGCGATGACTGGCAGTGCGTAAGCGGTGATCTGACGACAAATCCGCCGCCGGAGAAACAGGGCGATGTTCCATACGGGACGATAACGACAATCAGCGAGTCGCCATCGAAACTGGGATTGCTCTATGTGGGAACCGACGACGGAAATATCCATGTAACGACCGATGACGGGGCAATCTGGACGAAGATAAGCGACGATTTGCCGGAAAAGTGGGTCAGCCGGGTGGTGGCGTCGATGCATGATGACCAGACGGTGTATGCAACGTTGACGGGCTACCGCGAAGATGATTTTTCGACGTATGTTTTTGTATCGGGCGATTCGGGGCGAACGTGGAAATCGATAGCCGCCAATCTGCCCGCCGAGTCGGTAAACGTGATACGAGAGGATTCCGATGACGCCGATATCCTGTACATCGGGACCGATCTGGGAATATATGTTTCGCTTGACAAAGGCGGGCAGTGGCAATCGCTTTGCAGCAACCTGCCAACGACGGCGGTGTACGACATTGCTATTCATCAGTCCGATCGCGAGCTGGTCATCGGGACGCACGGGAGAAGTGCTTTTGTGGTCGATATCAAGAGCATCTCAAAGAACAGTAAAAAAGAGAAATGACGCGGTCCAGCAAGAAGCCTCAATTACAAAAGAGTGTGCTGGTCAGGGGCGACGTATAACTTCATGGCCGTCGAAGTTGCCTTCTTTCAG
>JAGHBX010000006.1 GCA_021160785.1 Planctomycetota bacterium
GTATCGGTTGTTATTGAGGTAGATAGTACCGGGGAGGTTGTGTTTTTGAGCGATTCTCTTGTTCTTGGCCATAACATTTTTCCTTTATAACAATTTTGCCTTTACGGTCTCACAGATTGGAACCCGCAAAGTGTTATAAAAAATGTTATACGCCATAAAAAAAGCGTCAAACCCACAAAAAAAGCCCTCGTAACATTAGCTGTTACAAGGACTTACAGAACGAGGCCGAAGGGACTCGAACCCTCAACCTTCGGATCGACAGTCCGATGCTCTAACCAATTGAGCTACGGCCCCGGTACTGGAATCGACTACTATAGGAGCCCGATGGGCTCCTGTCAACATCTTTTGCAGCGAAAACACAGTTTTTCCACTTGTTTATCGGCCGATATGAGGCTCATCTTGACGACTGACTTCGTGAAATTGAACCGGGCGCCGCTGCCGGGCATACTAATGGGGGGTGAGTTGGACAAAAAGAGCGGCTTTGGTTTCAAATTTTCTGATTTGCACCATCCGCCGATTCAGGTATCATCTGGTGGACCCCTCCGAATAAGGCGAAATATGTACAGGAGCAATGAGGCGCCAATGAGTGTCATGCAGGACAAAATGCGGCTGGTCGAAATAGTGGACGTTGATCCGTTTCCCGGCACGAATACTGAGGTTTCCGGGCCCGGCAAGGAGGATTTCCGGTTTCCGGACCAGATAGGGATACTGCCGATCCGAAGCGCCGTAGCCTATCCGGGCACGGTCATGCCGCTTGCCATCGGGCGTGAAAAGAGCAGGCAGCTTATCGACGATATGGTTCCGCATGAGACCATCTTCGGTCTGGTCGCCCAGATCGACCCGGATATCGAGGAGCCGGGCCCGGACGACATTTACCGGGTCGGAACCGCCGCCTCGGTGCTGAAGGTCATTCGCATGCCGCAGGGGTCGCTCAACGTCATCGTCCACGGCATCGGCCGGTTTGAGATAATCAAATTCACCGAGACCAAACCCTATCTCAAGGCCAAGGTTCGCATGATCGACGTGAAGACCCGCAGGACCAAGAAACTCCAGGCGTTGATCGTAAACGTCCGCGATATCGCCGCCCGTGTAATGGCGCTTAGTCCGAACGTGCCGGAGGAGGCGTCGATTCTGCTCGATAACATCGACGATCCGTCGGCGCTGGCCGACTTCCTGGCCGCCACGCTGAATATCTCCAACGCCGAAAAGCAGGAGCTTCTCGCCGAATATGACGCCCGCAAACGCCTCGAGAAGATATCGCTGGCATTAGCCAATCAATTAGAAGTGCTGGAGCTTAGCCACAAGATTCAGGGCGAGATTCGCGAGTCTATCGACAAGAGCCAGCGCGAGTATTACCTGCAGGAAGAACTCAAGGCGATCCAGGCCGAGTTGGGGCAGGGCGACCGGCGAACCGAAGAAATAGCCGAACTGCGAGCCCATATAAAGAAAGCCAAAATGCCCGACAAAGTCGCCGCTGAGGCGGTTCGCGAACTGGACCGGCTGAGCAGGATTCCATTGGCTTCACCGGAGTACGGCGTGATCAGGACATACCTGGACTGGGTCTGCCAACTGCCCTGGGCAAGGCAGACCGACGATTCAATCGACATCGCAAAAGCCGAACGCATCCTGAATCGAGACCACTACGGGCTGGTCAAAGTCAAGAAACGCATTCTCGAATTCCTTGCTGTCCGAAAGCTCAATCCCACGGGCAAGAGCCCGATACTGTGTTTCGTCGGTCCGCCCGGAGTGGGCAAGACCAGCCTGGGCCAATCGATAGCACGGGCAATGCACAGGAAATTCATTCGCATTTCGTTGGGTGGAATCCGCGACGAAGCCGACATTCGCGGGCATCGCAGAACTTACATCGGCGCGCTCCCGGGGCGTATTCTGCAGGAACTGAGAAAGTGCAGCTACAAGAATCCTGTCTTCATGTTGGATGAACTGGATAAGATCGGCCAGGACTTTAGAGGCAACCCGGCTTCGGCGCTGCTGGAGGTGCTGGACCCGGAGCAGAATAACAGCTTTACGGACCACTATCTCGACCAGCCGTTTGATCTTTCCAATGTAATGTTCATCGGAACCGCCAATTATACCGAGCCCATCCCGCCTGCGCTGCTGGACCGGATGGAAATTATCGAACTGCCCGGCTATACCGAAAAAGAAAAACTGCAAATCGCAAAGAGATACCTGATCCGGCGACAGCTCAAGGAGCACGGCCTGTCGAAGTCGAGACTTACGATCAAAGACGAGGCGGTTGCCGCGATCATCAACAGCTACACGCGTGAGGCCGGCGTTCGCAATCTCGAAAGAACCATTGCATCGATCTGCAGGAACACCGCGACGAAGATCGCCAAGCAAACGGCGAGACGGGCGACCGTGGGCAAAGGGCAGCTTGCGCCGATATTAGGTCCACACAAGTTCGAATCCGAGATCGCTCTGCGAACGGCGACTCCCGGTGTTGTCACGGGTCTGGCGTATACCCCGGTCGGCGGCGAGATATTGTTTATCGAGTCGGTGTCCATGCCGGGCAAGGGCAAGCTGATGCTGACCGGGCATATCGGCGATGTGATGAAAGAAAGCGCCCAAGCGGCGTTTTCGGTCATAAAGTCCAACGCCAAACAGCTCGACATCGACGTGGACCAGTTCGCAAAATGCGATTACCATATCCACGTCCCGGCAGGCGCCGTCCCGAAAGACGGACCGTCGGCTGGTGTGGCGATGTTTGCGTCGTTAGTGTCGCTGCTGCAGAAGAAACCGGCCCGGCCCGATGTGGCAATGACCGGAGAGATCACTCTCAAGGGCCTCGTACTGCCAATCGGCGGGCTGAAAGAAAAGATATTGGCTGCAAAGCGAGCCGGGATCAAAACCGTCATACTGCCGGCAAGAAACAAGAAAGACATCGCCGAAATCCCAACGGAAGCGAAGTCGAAAATGAAATTTATCTACGCCAAAAAAGCCACCGACGTCCTCAAAACAACCCTGCAGGATTAAGAACTCTACATGGGAGAAAATACAACCGAGAACTTGGACAACGATCGTCAGTATCGTTTGCCTACGGAAGCCGAATGGGAGTATGCGTGTCGTGCGGCGACTCGGACACGTTATAGTTTTGGAGATAACAGAAGTGATCGGTAATTGTTTACGAGCGTGGACACCAAGTGAAACCTGGTGCTAAATATGGGGGTGGGTGGGGCTTTACTTCGGCCGGCAAAAACGATATGATGGTGCGAAGTATTGACTGTTTTTAGTTCTGTTTGCGATGAGGTGAAAAGATGAATGTCAATCGTGTCGGTCGACGTGAGTTTTTGGGGACGCTGGGAGTTGGTCTGGCGAGTATGCTGCTGCCTGTTCGTTTTTTGCAGGCTGCAAAGAAAGCCAAGAGGCCGAATATCATTATGGTGCTGGTCGATGATATGGGGTACTCCGACTTAGGCTGCTTTGGCGGAGAGATTAATACGCCCAATATTGACGGTCTGGCGGCGAAAGGGATTGCGTTTACGCAGTTTTATAATACCGGGAAATGTGCGCCGACCCGGGCGTGTTTGCTGACGGGGCTGTACCCTCAGCAGGCTGGCGCCGGTATCAAGACGGGTATTACGATGGGCGAAGCTATGCGCGATGCCGGGTATGTTACGATGGCGGTTGGTAAATGGCACTTGGGCGGCACGCCGGAAACGCGGGGGTTTGACCGGGCATTCGGACATATCAGCGGCGCTACGCATTACTTCCGCGGCGATAAGACGTTTCACCTGGACGGAGAGCCGTTTGAGATTCCGGAAAAGGATTTCTACGTCACCGACGCCAATACCGACTACGCTATCCGGTTCATCGACGAAGAACATGAAAAAGACTCGGCAAAACCGTTCTTTATGTACTTAGCCTACAACGCGCCGCATTACCCGCTGCACGCCCTGCCCGAAGACATCGCA
>JAGHBX010000635.1 GCA_021160785.1 Planctomycetota bacterium
GCACGTTGAAGGCAAAGGCGACGCGATCGTGATCACCGACGAGACCTCGGCAAGCGGCAAACAGAGCCTCAAGATCGTCGACGCACCCGGCCTGAAGAACACTTTCAATCCGCATTGTGTCTATCCGCTCAATCATACTGAAGGTGTGACAACGTCCCAATTCGATTTGCGAGCGGACAAAGGGGTTAATATCGGATGTGAGTGGCGCGACTGGAGTATCAATCCCTATCGCACCGGACCCGCCTTTTGGATACAGGACGGCAAACTCAAGCTGCGCGGCCGGACGATCATGGATATGCCCGTCGATGAGTGGGTGCATTTTGACGTCAGTGCCGCGCTCGGCGATAAGAGCAGCGGCACGTGGAATATGACTGTAACCATGCCCCAAAAACAACCCAGGCTGTTCGAGGGTCTCAAGAACAACAGCGACAAATTCGACAAGCTCACGTGGCTGGGCTTCACAAGCAATGCAATAACCAAAACCGTCTTCTACGTAGACAACCTCCTGATTACAAACAAGCGGTAGAAACGAAGAGGCGACTTCGCAGAAGCGTAGTATGTGGATCGGGAGACCATGCTTTGGGGGTATAAAAAAAGAAAACATCAGGCAACAATGCGTTGCCCGATGTTTTCCGGAGGGGAGAAAACTCTATTTATTATACTAAGTCGGCAGATGCTGGTCAAATCCTTTAATCAATTTTTGTCGCTACGTCCCATAATAATTATGCAAATCCCGCAGGAAAGCCCAAAAACGGCGATTATTTTTTTTGCGAGATAAGTGTTTTCCCTATTTTTTTTTGGAAAAACACCCACGAACTCACAGGCCTCAGTGTCTTTTGAGCCAAATGCGTCTAAAAACAGCCCGCATTCGCTCGGTAAAACGTACGCCCATTCGCTGGGTGCTTGCGGGAAATTCCATCCTTGCCATATCCTGAACAGTAGGTTTCTTGACGCGTCCGAACATGCTGATCAGTCGCCCGGCGAGTGAGCCTAACCATGATCCGGCTCGTTCTGGACGATTGTGGTTGGTTGGGCTGCTTGGGCTATTTGGGTTCATCGCTGCACGGCCATCTTTGTTGCGGCTAACAGTTGTTCGCCCGTTCTATTGGCAAACGACGACCGGCCGAATAGTTGATGTCGCTGGAGTACGTGCGGCGCCTCGTCATAGTATCGCCGAACGGCGTCGATGCCGCCGGCGGCGGCGCCGGCGGTTTTGTATTCACCGTCGGTGAGCCATCGGCTGAATTCGTCGTCGCACTCGGCGGGATAGATCAGTGCGGTGACGAGTTTATCGTCGTCGTATTTTGCCAGGTGAACTTTCGCCCTGGCGGGCGGAGCCTGTCTGATTGCCAGATTGGTGAGTCGTTTGTAATCGTCGCGGGCGGTTTCAAGGTCCTGAGAATAGAAGAACATTCCCATCTCAAGCTGGAAAATCTCGGGCCGAACGCCCTTGAGTTCCATCCTGCCGTCGGGATAAGCCTTGTGAATCTTGAAGACCTTGACATGTTTGAACTTCTCGCTGTCCAGGAGTTCGGCAACTTCGTCGGCGGTAAAGCCAACACCGCTGTGGTCGCCGAAATCGACGACATAGAGACCTACATACCGTTCGCTATTCTTCACTTCGGGCAGTTTCATGGTTATTTGCCTTTATATATGTCAGTTCAATGGTGGGTTAAGAGCCCATCCTACTTTACTCTGAGTTTTACGAATTTTCGCTTGCCTACCTGAACTACCATTCCGTCGGTTGGGGTAACTTCGGTGTTCGGGTCGGCGATTTTCTTGTCATTGATCTTTACGGCGCCCTGCTTGACCATACGTTTTGCCTCTCCTCCGGTTTCTACGAGTTTGCAGTGCAGGAGGAGTTTTGCGGCGGATATGGAGGCACCCGAGATGACCACGTCGGGGATGTCGTCTGGTAGCTGCTTTTGGGCGAAGACCTTGTCGAAATGGTCGACGGCGGCGACGGCGGCCTGGGCGTCGTGGAATTGGGCAACGATCATCTTGCCTAAAGCGACCTTGGCTTCTTTGGGGTGGGTTCTTGCCGGGTCGGTGAGTTCTGCGATCTTGTCGGCGGGCAGGTCGGTGAGCAGGGTGAAGTAGTTTTCCATCATTTCATCGGATATGCTCATTACCTTGCCGAACATGTCGGCGGGCTCGTCGGTTACGCCGATGTAGTAGCCCTTTGACTTGCTCATCTTCTCGATGCCGTCAAGCCCGACGAGGATGGGCATGATAACAACGATCTGCGGCTCCTGGTCGTAACCACGCTGGATATCGCGCCCGATGAGATTGTTGAAAGTCTGGTCGGTCCCGCCCAATTCGACATCGCTTTTGATCATGACCGAGTCGTAGCCCTGCATTAGCGGGTAGAGGAACTCGTGCATATACACATCGACGTCGGCCTGAAGACGTTTCTTGAAACTGTCCCGCTGGAGCATTTGGGCGACAGTCTTTTTGCCCGCCAGATGCACAATTTCCATTGGCGTCATCTCGGCGAGCCATTCGCTGTTGTAGCGGATTTCAAGCTTTGCCTCGGTGGTATCGAGTATCTTGCCGGCCTGGGCGAAATAGGTCTGGGCGTTGGTCTTGATCTGGTCGGCGCTTAGCATCGGGCGGGTGGTGTTCTGGCCGGTCGGGTCGCCGATTCGCGCGGTGTAGTCGCCGATGATCAATACCGCCTTGTGCCCTAAGTCCTGAAACTGCCGGAGTTTACGCAGCACAACGGTATGGCCCAGATGAATGTCCGGAGCGGTGGGGTCCATACCTAATTTGACACGAAGCTGCCTGCCTTCTTTGGCGGCTATGGTAAGCCGCCGGGCCAACTCATCTTCACGAAAAAGCTCAACCGTCCCGCGTTTGAGCAACCCGACCTGTTCTGCAATATTGCTGGTCATTACATCCTCATCGAAACACCATGCCGCCTGCTTTTTAATTGAGCCGGCATTATAACGGCGCAAGAGGCAGCAGGCAAGCAACTTGTACGGCACGCCGCCGAGGAGTGCAAGCCTGAAGCTGTAAACACTAATTGCACGCACAAATGTTTTTCACGTGAACACGCAAACAACTCTTTGGGATAATATGTCGCACATGATTTCCAGTTGATCATGCTCGATCTCATATAACTTGACAACATTGGCGTATTTGGCGCTTTCCGGCGCAAAATCCGTCAACTTGTTTGGCATTTGCGAGAACAATTTCCTGTTAAACATCACTTCTTCATTTTTTGGAAAAAGAGCTATATAGAAAATGTCACCTTCGACGATATCCTGAAAAAAGTGTGTTCCAAAAGACAGATCAGGCATCAAATTGGCGCCTTCGTAAGCGACCTCCACCAAAACGACCACATTGTTTATCTCAGAAAAGCTGACCGGCACCCCCAGGCTGGGTGTTGTGGTGCCCCACCTGCCGGGCCCAATCAGAATAGTCGGCACAGCCTCTCTGTCGGTTATTTGCCTGTTCAAATTTCCCACCAGGCGGGCGATGTCATATTTCTGTGTCAAAGTCAGCTCTATATAGGCTTCGGGTTCCACATAGATTATTCTCTTGATGGATTGGGAAATGCTGCCGCCCATTGTATATCCGTACGATTCGAAGAGAATTTTGTCTGTTTCAAGATTGTCTGGTATCTGTACATTTGGCCTGACTCCCTTGGTTTGCAACGGTCGGCATTGTACAAGGTTGATCTTAAACTTGTCACCATCTGTAAAGTTAGCGGTAAATTCTATATCAACGGGATATTGGTAATAGCTTTCCAGGGTCTTGAGCATTCTTTGCATCGTATGAGTGAATTCTGTTTCAGACAGAAGCTTCTTAAAGGTCAGCGCCCACATCTCCTGACCCTTCATGCCCATCTCCTTCACCTTCCGCTCCATCTTGTAGTCGCGCGTTGCTATAAGGTCTAATCTTATATCGAGGTCGTCTTCAAGGATCTGCGACATACTAACTGTTTTTTCGCTGTTTTCCTTAGTGTCCAAAAGATCAACATTATGCTGCGAGAATTTCGTGGCGTCTTCGCTTTTCGAATAGGGCCTGAGTAAAGGCTCATCTAATGCGATTGTCTGCGGATAGTCGTCCTCAACGCGATCTACCGCTCTTGTACCCAGGCCAAAGACCAGTCGTAACATGCCTGCTTTGGGATCCAGATGCGGCTTCCAGACAAAAGTGTTGTGGGATACACCTACTCCGGCAAGGTCAGGGAAAAAGTAGTGCTTTCTATATGAACCCGACACCCGCTGGACCAGAAGCGCCATCTGCTCGTCATGCTCGTCCAAACCTCTTTTCAGGCGGTATGTCAAAGCATCTTCATCCATCGTGCTGGCATAAACGGTTCGGACGGCATCTTCAAATTTCCGGTAACGGCTTTCGGGATCCCCCTGGTTGACCAGGAATATACTTTCATATTTGCCGGCAAAGGCATTACCGAAAGAGTCTTCCAGCAGGCTGCTGGAGCGTACGATGATGGGCGATTGGCCGAAGTACTCTATCATTTCCTGAAATCGTTCGCGTATCTCTTCGGGAAACTTACCCTTCAGCAGGTTGGCTTTCATCTCGGGAGCCGATTTGAAATAACCTTCTTTTGTCTTCTGCTCCATAAGCTGCTTCCACCAGCCGTTCTCGATAATGTAGCTGTAGAAGATGTCAGAGCCTACATAAAACGAGTCATGCGGCTCCATTTGCCGGCTCCAGTCAAAAGAACTGTCTGCCGACAATATTTTCTGGGCCAAAAGCATTCCCGCCGCCTTACCGCCAATAAATCCACTTCCTATCAATCTGTTCTTGATGTTTATAAGATCCTGAAGAGAAAAACTGCTCCGTGCCAGTTCCCAAATCCTTTTCTCGCGCCCAACCATTATTCTGCACAGTTGCTCGACAGCCTCACTAACTTCCGGCGACTCCTCAGGCGCCGCCAGCAGCCTCTCGGCCTTCATAAAAAGACGGTCCCAGTAATCCAGCGTTCTTGCAGAACCATCCAGACCTTTGCCGGTAATATGTGAGAACAGATTACTCGCGTCAACACTGCTGATAATCGGCAAAAAGCTCTCCTCCTTTTGCAGGTGCGGAAGAAACATCGTCGGGGAATAGCGTTTCCAGACTTTCAGCGGATGAACATAAAACGCGCCTTTGAAATCATAGACATCCAATAACAACTGTGTCGTTGCGCGAATGCGGGCAATAGTTTTGAATGAGTGATGGTTGCGCAGTATTGCAAAGTAGGTGATGGTATCCAGATCGAAAAGGTAAGGACAGGTGACCATGAAAAAATTGTCAATCATCATGTCGGTTGCCCATGCAAATTGCAGGTCGGAAAGGCAGTCGAAGAGGTAGTAGGTTTCGGGTCCCTCCTGCGAGATGATATTGTGCACTTGAGTTGAAAAGGCCTCGAAACCGCTGGTCGAATCCAACTGATAGGTTGTGATGGCGGGTTGGTCTTCGACAAGAGGCTCATGCATTGCGAACCTCATGTAAACAACATTGCGACCGTCGTCAATTGCCTTTCTTACATAGGGACGGACAAAGTGGCAATAATCTTCAATACTGTCCACCTGCCATACAATGTTGTCGCCTCTGTTCAGGCCGCAGAGTATTTCATCAAGACCCTTCAATCCGGTACTTGCCCACGCTTCCATAAAACAACCTTTCTTACCGCGATGCCTTTTGCCACTTTTTGAGTCTTGAGTATAAGCCGCAAAGCTTAGCCCGTCCACGTATCAATATTCTGTAAGTGATGGTCAGGTTCAACAGCATACCAAAATGTTGCTGAACTACACCGATTGTCCACCATGGCACAGCATTTCTGCCTGTATTATAAGCTGTCCTAATGGAATGTATTAGCCTTTTGTCCCTTGTAACAGTCCAAAAATATGCAATAATACGGTTCTGTAGTCGTTATCGTATCAATACTTACATAATCGAATTCTTAATGGAGATCACCACAATGGGTGCCAACAACACTATTAACGCAGTTTATGAACAGGTTTGCAAGCGTAATGCGGGCGAAACAGAGTTCCTGCAGGCAGTCAAGGAAGTTCTCGACTCGCTGGGACCTGTCATCGACAAGCATCCTGAATACGTCGAAGCCAAAATCCTTGACAGAATCGTCGAGCCCGAACGCCAGAACATATTCCGCGTTCCGTGGCAGGACGACAAGGGCCGGTTCCAGATCAACCGTGGATTCCGCTTCGAGTTCAACAGCGCCCTTGGGCCATACAAAGGCGGCCTCAGATTACATCCCACAGTCAACGCAAGTATCCTCAAATTCCTTGGATTCGAGCAGGTTTTCAAGAATTCCCTCACCACTCTGCCAATGGGCGGCGGCAAAGGCGGTTCGGACTTCGACCCCAAGGGCAAGAGCGACAACGAAGTCATGCGTTTCTGCCAGAGTTTCATGACCGAACTGTGTCGTCATATCGGCCCGGACACAGACGTTCCGGCAGGCGACATCGGTGTCGGCGGACGTGAAATCGGCTTTTTGTTCGGCCAATACAAGCGTATCCGCAATGAGTTTACTGGAATCCTTACGGGCAAAGCCCTTAACTGGGGCGGTTCGCTCATTCGTCCCGAGGCGACGGGTTACGGTGCGGTCTACTTCGCCGAAGAAATGCTCAAGACTCGCAAGGACAGCTTCAAGGGCAAAATCTGCACCGTTTCCGGATCTGGTAATGTTGCCCAGTATACGATTGAAAAACTCAACGCACTCGGCGCCAAGGCGGTAACCCTGTCCGACTCAAGCGGATTTATACATGACCCGGACGGAGTCGATGCCGAAAAGCTCGCTTTCGTAATGGAATTGAAAAACATAAAACGCGGCCGAATCAAGGAATACGCAGATAAGTACGGCGTCGAGTACGTGGCAGGAAAGACACCTTGGGGCGTCAAGTGCGATTGTGCTTTACCAAGCGCCACCCAGAACGAAATCAACGAAGACGATGCAAAGACACTGCTCAAGAACGGCTGTTTCGTTGTTTCAGAGGGTGCAAACATGCCCAGCACCCCGGAAGCAATTGAACAGTACCTCGGCGCCAAGATCCTTTACGGTCCCGGAAAAGCCGCAAACGCAGGCGGCGTAGCCACCTCAGGCCTGGAAATGTCGCAGAATTCGATGCGCCTCAGTTGGAGCTGCGAAGAGGTCGACGAGAAGCTGCATGACATCATGATCTCCATTCACAAGCAGTGCTTCGATGCAGCAAAAGAGTACGGCGACCCCGGCAACTATGTCATGGGCGCAAATATCGCGGGCTTCGTAAAAGTCGCAGATGCGATGCTGGATCAGGGCCTCGTATAATACAGGCTATAACAGCAATGTTCAAAAGGATGCGTGTCGGTGATACGCATCCTTTTTTGCTGAGATTGGAGTAGATATGGCAAATGATCAACGTCGCAGACGGGATGATCGTAATGAAAAAGTGTTTTCATTGCAGCAAGGTCTCCACGTGCTTTACCTTCCATCACCAACCGCCTCTCGAGCCCAATCGCGACGGGGTGCATTTCTGGAATTTCATGGAAAGTGACGAATCATTTCATTTCGACCTCGAGTGCACCGCTTGCGGCACAATCGTAAAGCTCGATGAACTGGTGGGCCTGATGCTGTGCACATGATGCTCAGGCACAATGATCACCGGCTCACACCTTTCCGGCCGGTCCAATCATCCCAAATCCGGGGACAATGCACGTGCCAAAAGATGTTAATCTCTCTAAGTGTTTATATGACAGGAGGATAGGGCTTACAGGAGAGTTCCAGAAGATATGTCTATGGCGACATATATGTAACAATAGCAGCAAAAAAAGCCAGATATCATCATCTGGCTTTCAGCGCGCCCGGCAGGACTCGAACCTGCAACCTTCGGATTCGAAGGCGAGATCACGCCTCCCCTAAGTCTTTGTGAGACAGTCGCTTACACGCATAACCTTTTTACGCATAACTCCTTACGAGTCCCGATTTGTATCATGCAATCTTATAGCATCTCACCGAAATTGTCAAGAGTTATACGCGGAGTTATACGGTCAATTCTTATTTTAGGCACTACTATTTCACCGGTCATCGGGTCCGGCGGCTCTGGCGTGCCGGGCATTGTCAGGTCAAGCTTCCATCCGCCAATATAAATATCCGAACCGGTTGTGTTATGCAGTTCGATCCAGTCGCCATAAACCATCTCATCAGTATGCGTAAGTATTTCGCTAATAACAATGTCGCCATCGACAAGCGTAAAACCGGTATCTTCCCGGCCGGGTGTGCCATCGACCTGGCTGGATGGTCGCCAACCGGCCTTACTGTCCCAGTCATTCGGATCGGTGCTGTTTGCATTGGCTGTCGTGATGGAATAGCCTGCGCCGTCGGTGATAGCAAACCATCCGTCAGAGTAGTCAAAGTCCAGTATCTCAGTGCCGGCAGCGTCACGCAGAACAATTTCTTCGCCGTTGTTGTCAAGTGAACCGACATCTCCGAAGTTATAGTCAATGCCGTCGGTAAAGTGAACCATGTTAAGGTTGATCGATTCAGAACCGGTGTTTTGAAGCTCGATATATTCAAAATCTTCATCAATGTACGAACTGGGCTGTACCGGGTCTGCCGGGTGATACATAATTTCGGTGACACGCAGATTGTTGGCGTTCGGGCCTACCGAAAATGCCGCTTCGTTTAGAGCGCTCCATTCGTCGGCAACCGAGTCATAGCTCCTGACTCTGATCAGTGCGCTTTTTGTCAGATTGATCGGGGTTACACCGGCAGTCGGATTGCCGGGATCATACGGGTCGGTCCCGTCAATGGTGTAATAATATACGCCCGGTCCGTCCAGATCCAGCGTGTCCTGCGAATACAATTGTCCGCCATGCTGATATTGACCGTTAACCTGAAAATCAGGTGCATCGATCAGCGGGAAGTGCATAGCGGGCTCATAACTGTAAACGGTTGAGTCGGGTCAAAGAAGTTGTCTTGATCCGTGACGATGGAGATCGTCGGTATCGACAGCAAGGCATTTTCCATTTCGTACTGCTGGCCGTCTGCATCGGTCCAGGGATGTTCGACCAAAATTTCAAAATCCATCGCGTAATCAGCGGTGAAAGTATCGCATCCGCCGACGCAGCTTTCAGAGCAGCTTTCACAGTCATCGCAGTGTGCACTTTCTGTCCAAAGCGTGGGATAACCTGGCGGGTCATTCCTCTGCATTATCACCCAGGACGGGTAAAGGTATCCTGATATAACACGAAGTCCTGACCCCGAACATCGAACCAACATCATAACTTATGTAGTTGTCGTATTCCGGATTCAGATCATATCCAACCCCGCCTGCCTTGCCCGAGATAGGGCTGTAATCAGTCCAACTGCCGTCACTAAAAGGTTCGCCGCTGCCCGTCCATGAAGTGCCCAGGTCGCCGTTTGTCGGCACCAGAACTGTTTTAAGGGCATCTTCATAAACAAGAGTCTGCGGGCCGGATGAAGTAAAACCGAAACCCAGTGCGGTCGGCGAACTTGCCCAACTGCTGTCGTCAAAAGACTCCTGCATCCAGATGTTTTCATCCGAACTGTCCGAAGCTGACGGAACAAGATAAGACGCATTCGCTCCTGTCGCAACCAACTGCATACTTGACTGAGCAATACCGAATGAAGTGTCTGTGAACTGATCGGGATATGGAGCAAACTCCTGGACTACCGATTCACCATCCGGGTAGACCAATGCAAGGTAGCGATCACTTTCACTTCCGCCCTTATCCAGGTTGAAGTTTGTGTGGTAATGGGCGCCATCCCAATATGGATAGTTGCCGGGGTTATCAATTTCATTTTTGTTAGAAGCGAAAACCAGAAGATATTCGCCCGAATCAATCGTCAAACCGTCAGGAAAACGCCACTTGTCAAGCTCATCGGCATCATTGGTCAGATACCAGCCGGTAAGATCGACTGTTTGATCGCTGGGGTTATGCAGTTCGATCCAGTCGGACGATTCGCCATTGCCATATCATATATATGGCTCATCCGGATAATGCGTAGGTGGAGTTGTGCAGGTTGAAGATTCTTAGTTTCAGATATTCCTTATCTCTGTATCCATAAGCATTGCGTTGGAGTGTTCCGATCTTGCAGCTAATTGCTTCCAGTTTTCCGGTGCTGATACGATGATTGTGCCAGTTCAAAATGAACGGCTTCCATATCAACAACTGCCGGGCGGCATCTTTAAGTATTCTGATAGCACTGGCGGCGGCCTCACGA
>JAGHBX010000406.1 GCA_021160785.1 Planctomycetota bacterium
GCAGACAATGTGCCCAATGACACCGAATTAGTACGACTGAAGGGCGGTTACGGCCTGAAGACAGCGTGTTCATTCGGTGAGGTAACAGCGATTCTGCCCACTGCCGAGGGGGTCCGGTTGGAGGCCTTTGGGCTGAGCACCACAGGCCCGCTCAATATCCGCCTGAAACGGGACAACGGCGTCGCCGAGACCCTTTCTGTCGAATAAAAGCTGCATATATATTCCAAAATCGGCCGATTTCACTGCTTTTATACCCGTAAAATGCGGATTAAGCCGCATATTTTGGTTGATTTTCACCCCCGGTTGCGGTATAATCTGTACATTATCGCTCTCTGCGGTGAAACATACGACTGCGCCTGTGGTCGAATACTGATATCAGGATGGTGCGAGGGTTAGGTGGGAAAAGGGCCAACGCTTCTGATGATGTGGCGGGCAATTTTTGGCATGCCGTCTCAAGAACACGCATTTGTGCAGCCCGATAACATCACTCGTGCGCCGCTGCCGGCGTCCCGATCACAACCGCCATGGCTGTTGCTGTAAAGAAACGGGAAAGTTGCGCTCGAATTGGGGAGATTGACCCCGGCATCGATCATATGAAACCTTGAATTCATCTGTTGAACTTAACCTTATGATGAAAAACGTATTTGTCCGAAATAAGTCTGTAACATTATCCGGGATTACGGCCTCATAACCCCAAAAAGGAGAAGAATATGCATCGTTGTATAACCGCACTGTTGTTGTCGATTGTTCTGGTTGGCGCCTCGACCACCTCGGTATGGGCGCAGGGTTGTCCGCCAGCCGATTTGACCGATGATTGTCGGGTGGATGTTGACGATCTGTTTGTCTTTGGCCTCCAGTGGCTGAGCAACCCTGGCGGTTCCGCCAACCTTGACGGTCTGGGAGGCGTCGATATGGACGACTTTATGCTTCTGGCCGCCGGCTGGCGCACAGAGGGCGCACCCCCCGTCACATTGGTTATCAATGAGTTCATGGCCGACAACGGCAACTTCTTCTTCGACAACTATGGCGACGACGACGACTGGATCGAGATATATAACTACGGCAGTTACCCCATCGATATAGGCGGCATGTACATCACCGACAACGCCAACGATGCCGACCCATGGCAGATCCCCGAAGATGCTCCTGATGAAACGACCATTCCTGCCCGGGGCTATCTTATACTCTGGGCTGATAACGATGAGGGCCCGCCCTCAACGGGAGGTCAAGGACCCCTTCACACCGACTTTGCATTGAGCAGGGGCGGAGGGGAAGACATCGTATTACTTGATTGGGACCGAAATCTTGTCGATAGTATCCTCGACTTCGGTCCGCAGGGAGAAAATAATTCGTACGGCAGGCTGCCCGATGCCGGAATCGAATGGAGGGTTTTTGTCGACGATACGCAGATGCCTCCGACACCGAGGCAAAGCAACGGCGGAGTCCCGCCCGAGGAGGAGATACTCATAACCGAAATCATGTACCATCCGAACAACGGCGAACCTTCGCCGGCGCCCGGCGTTCTCGTGGAAGATATTCGCCAAGAGTACCTGGAAATACACAACCGCGGCTTCAGCGCCGTCGATCTTACCGGTTGGCGGTTCACCAACGGCGTTGATTATACTTTCGGCGCCGTATCCATCGGTCCGGGCGAGTATCTCGTCATCGCCGCCGATGTTGCGGCATTTGCCGCCAAGTACCCGACCGTCCAGAATGTAGTCGGCGGTTGGGAAGGACGACTCAGTAACAGCGGCGAGGACATCGAACTGACCATGTCGACCGGCAAGGTCATCGACCGCGTCAGATATGCCGACAAAGGCGACTGGGCCCTGCGCATGCTCGGGCCTGACGATCATTCCCACCGCGGCTGGGTATGGTCGGACGCCCACGACGGCGACGGCAAGAGCCTCGAATTGGTCGGCATTTCGATGCCTAACGAGTACGGACCCAACTGGGCGGCCAGTCTTGTCCAGCATGGCACCCCCGGTCGGGCCAACTCGGCGACCGGCGAACAGCCCGAGACGATCAAACTGGTGGATACCGGCGCCGTCTGGCGCTATCTGGATGACGGATCCGACCTGTTGACGCAATGGAAAGAACCCGGCTTCGTCGACACCGGCTGGGCCTCCGGACCGTCTGAACTCGGCTACGGCGACGATGACGAAGCAACCGTGGTCGGCTACGGAACCAGCGGAAGCAATAAACACATTACCACATATTTCCGCCATTCATTCGAGGTTGCGGACAAATCGCAGCTTGCCGCGACAGAGATACGGTTGATCCGCGATGACGGTGCGGTCGTTTATCTAAACGGCAGTGAGCTTTTCCGCAGCAACATGCCGCAGGGCGATATCAATTACCTGACGCCCGCCTCGTCAAACATTACCGGATCCGACGAAACCGAGGTCGTATATTACTCGCTCGACCCTGACCGGCTCAACAACGGCACAAATATTCTGGCGGTAGAGATCCATCAGGATGTAGTTACGAGTTCGGATATAAGCCTCGATGTTATTCTCGAAGGCATAGTCAAACAACAGCAACAACCGGAGCAGGATATAGCGCCCTTGATTGTGGATGCCAGGCACAGACCGTTCATTCCCCGCTCGACCGACCTGGTCACCGTAACCGCAGAGGTCATCGACGAACAGGTCGCGGGTGTTGTTGTGACCGTGCATTACCGTCCCGACGGCCAGGGGGCATTTGATACGGCGGCCATGCTCGACGACGGCCAAAACGGCGACGTCAAGGCGGGCGATTCGATCTTTACCGCCCGGATTCCGGCTCAGGCCGACGGCGCCGTAGTCGAATTCTATATTGAGGCTAAAGACGCAGGCGACAATGTGCGCACCCGGCCTGCGCCCTGCGACAACCTCGGCACGCTCACTCAGAACTGCAACATGCTCTACCAGGTGGATGATTCGTTCGACCCGGGCGCCGAGTGGCAGCCGGGCGCCCAACCCGTTTACTATATCATTATGACCGAGGCCGAACGCGCCGAATTAGAGCAGATCGGCCGAAATGGCAGCGAGGCGCAAAGCGACGCTCAAATGAACGCCACCTTCATCAGCGTCGACGGTGTGGACACGAAGATTCGCTACAATGTCGGCGTTCGCAATCGCGGCCACGGCACAAGAACCAGCCAGCCCAATAATTACCGCGTCAACTTCTCGACTGATCGGCCCTGGAAAAACGTCGTCGCTATTAACCTCAATACGCAGTACACGTGGCTGCAGCTTACCGGAAGCGCCCTGTTCCGTCGCAGCGGCCTGGCGACCGGTGACGCCACCGCCGTCCAGGTTCGCGTCAACGGACAGAACCTTGCCAACAGCGGTTCGCCACAGTACGGTTCGTACGTGCATATCGAGGCCATCAACAGCGAATACTTCGACCATCACTTCCCGGACAACGGCGCCGGCAATGCCTACAAGTGCATGCGAGTCGGCGGCGAGGCCGACCTGCGCTACGAAGGCCCCGATCCCGGCCCGTATCGCGTCCACTACTTCAAATCGACAAACGTATCGCAGGATGACTGGTCCGATCTCATAGACCTGACCTATGCCCTCAGCGACAGTACGCCCGACGACATCTATGTCCAGGAAGTAAATCGTGTGGTCAATGTCAACCATTGGCTGCGATTCCTGGCGCTGAACATTCTGCTGCGAAACAGTGAAACCACCTTGGCAAACGGCGACGGCGACGACTATTACCTGTATCGCGGGGATCGCGACACGAGGGCTGTCCTTATCCAGCACGACCTGGACAGCATCTTCGGACGGGGACAGAGCAGTCCCCGCTGGTCGGAAGACGATCTCTTCCCATTCATGTCCGGCGCAGGCGGCGAGAATTCCGTTGCCGCCTTGTTGCGTATGGTCAGTCATCCTGAATTTGCCCCGCTTTACTATGGCCACTTAAAGGACCTCATAGAGACCACCCTGTCCGACGAACAACTTGGACCCTTCCTGCACAATCTCCTGGGTGGTTTTGTTCCGTCTCAGGAGATTGATTCCATGGTGTCCTACATGGCGGCGCGCAACAACCTTGTCC
>JAGHBX010000422.1 GCA_021160785.1 Planctomycetota bacterium
AAGTAAGGTAAACGTCCTCGCCATGTTCGCTCAGGCCGAACTGTACGTTAGAGCCGGGGTCGCCGGAGTTTCTAAAATCATTTACAGAGTCAAAGACGACATAGCTGTCGGGTGCAATCGTGGCGCGCGGGTCACCGGCGGCTATCTCGTATTTGGCGAGGTCGAGTTCACTGTCGCTGAGGAACCAGCCGCCGATATATACCGGCGTCCCGGTCCTGTTCCATATCTCTATCCAGTCGCCGTATACGAGGTCATCGGTATGCGTCATTACCTCGCTGATTACGACGTCTCCCGGCTGTAATGTATAGCCCGTGTCATCGGCGCCAGGGGTTCCGTTGACAACACTGCTGGGGCGCCACCCGGACTGCGAATCCCATGAATCAGGTGCTGCGGTACTGGAGGTATCCGGGTCGAGCTTATTGAGTGAATAGCCGCCGCCATCGGTGATTACAAACCATGTGTCATTGAAATCGAAATCATGTATTTCTGCGCCGAATGCATCGCGCATGACAATCTCTTCGCCGTTATTGTCCAGACTGCCGGTGTATGTTCCTGCAATGAGCGACGGCGACACGCCCGGATAGCGAGCCTGGAATGCACCTTGATTCCCAACTATGACGACAAATTGCCCAGCGCCAAGCGAGTAGTCGCCGAAGGTGAAGTCTATGCCGTCGGTAAAGTTGACGAGGTTCAGATTGATGGCCGAAGCACCGATATTCTTAAACTCGATGAACTCAAAGTCCTCATCTGTGAGAGTCTGGTCGCCGGCGGCATTCTTCTCCGCTTGCGTCGGGTCAGTTGGGTGGTACATGATTTCGGTAATCCGCAGCTTCTGCGGCACCGTGGCAACAGCGTAGATCGCTTCACTCAAGGCGCTCCATTCAGAGCCGTTCAGTACGCGGGCCTTGACGTGCATGCTGCTGTTGATAGTGACGGCGGCGCCATAGGCCGTCGCGCCGGCAGCGGTGTTGACCACTCCGCCAAAGGAACGGGGGTCGTTGCCATTGAGAGTGTAATATATCGTTCCGGGATCGGATTTGGTCATTGTCAGGCTATCGCCCGAAGAAACATAACCGTCATACATGACAGAGCCGTTAATCTTAAGCTCCGGAGGGTTCGTATTCGGATACAGGCTCGATCCGAGTTGGCCAAGTACAATATCGGTTCGAACGGGGAAATATGTGTCCAGCAGCCAGTCCCGCTGAGCGACCCATTCTATGTTGCGAGTGTATGGGGTGGTTCGGCGATTATCACCCCAGCGCGCTGAGGCGCCGACCACGGCGCGATCAACCATGTCAAGGCGTATTTGGTAAAGCGCCGTTGCGCCCTCCGGTGTCAAAACGCCGCCGTTTTTCATGTGCCGATACACATGATCGGCAAAGAGCATACGATACTCGGGATTGCCGTCGAGCCTTCCGTGAATACCGTCGGGGCTGACTCCGACCACGTTGTCGCCGGTGCTTTGTATAACCTTCTCAGCATCCCAGCTATGATAGCGCCACTTGCTCTTGCCATCAGGATCGCCGTAACCGGTGGCGTACCAGTTCTTGGTCGAGCCCCAATCGCGGTTGCCGCCGTACCAGTTGGCTAACAAATAATCGATGAGGTTGTCCACGTCGAGCCTTTCTGTAAGGTTCTCCCACAGGGCCTGATTGGTCGGGTTATTTCCCGCGTCGGAAGCGACGCTGAGCATCTGGTTATAGCTGGCGGAAGCGCTATAGCCGTTGCCGTTATTAAGAATTCTGTATTCATTGGACTTCTTTAGAGCGTGGTATTCCCTCTTGTCGCCGCCGAAAAGTTCGGCGGCAAACGAATCATCAGGGCGCTCGTGAATGTTATATAATCCCCAGTACAGGCCGTTTATATACAGATGGACATGCTGGCCTCGAGGAGAATAGCCGCCCATGGCGTTGTGAAGGTCCGAAGCATACTGATCACGCGTGTACTGGGCTATTTTGTTCTGGTTATTCGCGCTTGGATAGTGCCAGGCGTTGTTCATTCGGGCATCCAGAACGAACGTGTCGAAAGAGTCGGTTTTCCCCTCGCCAAATAAAGGATACTTCAGCTTGGTCGGCCCGAAAGGCTCGCGGAACTTAACCCGCATCGACAGTTTGTCCACCTTCCAGTTGCTGGTGCCTGATCCGCCCTGAATCCGGACGGTCGAATCCAGTTGGAATTGGTCACCGCTGGCAGGATCGATAAACTCCAGCGAGACACCCCTGTCCGCCTCCTGGCCATATTGATCTTCCCACTCCGGGTTGGCATAGATGCCGCCGACGTTCACGTCAGTACTGGGATTAAACCAGTCGTCGACGCTCATCACCAGCGAGACCGTGGGTATGGATTTAAGGTCGTCGGCAAGCGAGTTTCGATAAACGCCGCCGTAATTGTCACTGTCGCCCACGACCTCCGGGTCCATCTCATAGTCGGAGGGCACTTTGACATGCCCCCAGGTGTTGGGAAAGCCCGCGCCGGTCTGATAGCGCACGTGTTCGGGGAAGATGTAAGTTTGCGTATCGACGTTGGTGCTCAGCCAACCGTTCCTGAATGCCACCGCCCGCAGATAGGTGGTCGTCGTGATGTGAACCGGGCCGCTATAGAATGTGCCATTGGACATTGTAGGCTCACTGCCGTCGGTGGTATAGCGTATAATAGCGCCCGGCGTGTCGCAGGAAATTGCTACGTCAATGGGATTGTCATAAAAACCGCGATCAACACTAAAGGCCGTATCGGCAACCACATTGGTTATGTACGTCGCCGCATTTTCCACCTTCGGCGTGGGTGTGGTAAAATAGCCGTATTCCTGACCGTTGCCGCTGTATCCATAGGAAATAAACCCGCGCTGCTTGGGATACTTGTCATATTCGTGAGCAACCGTTTCACCGTCGGGTTTGACCAGGGCAAGGTATTCACCGTCCCGGTCCAACTCGAAGTTAGTATGATAGTATCCTTCGTCGTCCCGGAAAGGGTAATTGCCCGGACAATATAACTGGGCCTTATTCGAGGCGAATACAACCAGGTATCCCTCGCCGGCGATTGTAACCCCCGCCGGGAAACGCCATTTCTGCAGATCGCCCTTGTTGTCGGTCAGATACCATTCGTCAAGGCTGATCGCCTCGGGATTTCCGTTGTAAATCTCGATCCAGTCGGGACTTTCCCACACACCATAGACCCTGGTGGTAAAGCTGCTTCCCTTGTTCGCCATAAACTCATTGATCTTCACGGGACTTAATCGCTTGCCCCAGTTGTCGGCAAGCCTGCTAAAATCGCCGACAGCGACTGTGTCGTTGCCGTCCAGGTCGGCCGTGTTGTTGCCCGGCCCGCACCAGCGCTGGGCCATAATCCAGGCGTCGTCGATATCCACATCGCCGTCTACGTCAAGATCGCCGA
>JAGHBX010000332.1 GCA_021160785.1 Planctomycetota bacterium
CGCCACACCGGGCCGGCTACTGCCCGAAATTTCTTCTTGAAGACTATGATTTTGTCGAAGCCGGCCCGGTGTGGCGTGTGGTGGAAAAGAGAGACAAGGAGAAGGCTGGTTAAAGGTGATGGACTTTGGATACGCGGATTGAGGCTGATAATCCTTACAGGTATGACCGTTACGGCTATGCATGGCATTATGTGCCGGCGGATTCACAGGCACATCTTGATTTTGGTTCCGGACGCGGCAGTCTTCTTGAAGCACTGAAGGCCAAACGTATCGGAAGACTTGTTGGTGTCGATATCTCACAGGATGCCGTCCGGCGGGCCGGCGAACAATACCGGCAAGTGGAATTTATCCATTTGAAGCACACGATTCCGCTGCCTTTTGAAGACAACTGCTTTACATCGGTTACGCTTATGGATGTCCTGGAGCATGTTGGCCGACAGGTGGAGCTCTTGAAGGAATTGAGGCGGATCATGGCGGACGATGGAGTATTGATTGTTACCGTTCCCGGCAAATATCTGTTTTCGTTTCTGGATATGGGCAACTTCAAGTTCCGTTTTCCGCGACTGCACCGGTGGTATTACTGCCGAAAGCATTCGAGGGAAGAATACGAGCGGCGTTACGTATCGAATCCGGATGGGCTGGTCGGCGATGTGTCCGCAGAGAAGGGATTTCACGAACATTTCACCCGCCAAAAACTGGAGAGCCTCTTAAACAGTGCCGATTTTGCGGTGGTTAGTTTCGACGGCAGTGGTTTTTTCAGCCGTCCAATCGGCATCGCAGGCTATTTTGTTCAGAGAATAAAGCCGCTGCATAAGTTGTTACAGAAACTTATCGCCATTGACGCCAGGTTGTTCAAGTCTGCAAATCTGTTTTGCAGGGCGCAAAAAATCAGTTGAATAGAGGTTAATATGACAGGAAAAAGATGTCAAAGGTAATTTGTGTATGCGGCGCCAGACCCAACTTCATGAAGATTGCGCCGATCATGCGGGCGTTCGCCGAGCACGGCGGCTTCGATACGCTGCTTGTTCATACCGGCCAGCACTATGACAAGAAGATGAGCGAGCTGTTCTTTGATGAGTTACAGATACCCAGGCCGGATATCAATCTCGAGGTTGGTTCATCCAGTCATGCGGTTCAGACGGCGGAGATAATGAAGCGTTTTGAGCCGGTGGTTCTGGATTTCGGGCCGGATTATGTTCTGGTTGTCGGCGACGTAAACAGCACCATTGCCTGCGGTATAGTAGCCGTAAAACTCGGCGTGAAATTGATCCACGTCGAGGCGGGGCTGCGAAGTTTCGATCGGACAATGCCCGAGGAAATCAACCGCCTCCTGACCGATCAAATCAGCGACCTGCTTTTTGTAACGGAACAATCGGGTATTGACAATCTAAAGAACGAGGGCATTAATTCCGACAAGGTTCATTTCGTCGGCAATGTGATGATCGATACCCTCGTGGCCAACCGTCAAAAGGCCCAGGATTCGGATGTTCTGGAGCGTCTCGGACTTTCTGCAAAGGGCTACGCCGCCATCACACTGCACAGGCCGAGCAATGTCGATGACATGGATAAGTTCGGTGAGATCGTCTCTGCTCTCGAAGAGATAGCAAAGGATATTGCGCTGGTGTTTCCGATTCATCCTCGCACAAGAAACAATATCAAAGGCGCCGATATCGAGCGCAGAGTGCTTGAGATGAAGAATCTGATTTTGCTCGATCCGGTGGGTTACCTTGATTTTCTGTGTTTGATGAGCAATGCCGCATTAGTGATCACCGACAGCGGCGGGATCCAGGAGGAGACGACGATCCTGGGCGTGCCATGCATGACGCTGCGAGCGAACACCGAACGACCGGTAACGATAACCGAAGGCACCAACAGGCTCGTGCGGATCACGAGCGAAGATATTGTGCGGAATTATCGTGAGATTACGAACAAACTCGACAGTTTCAGTGTGAAGGCGCCGAAATTCTGGGACGGCAAAGCGGCCGAGAGGATGGCGAAAATCGTGGCGGAGCAAAGCAGGATATCCGATTTGGAAGACATATCATGTTGAGACGATTTCTTTTGACAATCAGTGTCATATCGGTGTTTGCACACGGCTGCAAGGCCGACACCGTTGAGGTCAATCTTGCACGCGGCAAGAGATACACATTCAGCCCAAAGCCGAATTACACTCATTGTACGGACAGCGGCGACGTTTCTCAGTTGACGGATGGCCGGTCTTACGAAAGCTATTGGGTTAAGAAAAGCACAGTTGGTTGGGATCGTACCGGCACCATCGAGATTACGATAGACCTTGGGGGTGTTTTCCAGGTCGACCGTGTGGCGATCCACAGCACCGGCGGCGGGCGGGCCGACATGGAGTACCCGAAACTCCTGGTGGTGTCGGTCAGCGCCGAAGGGAGAAGGTTTGGTGTCGCGGGTCTGATTAAAACCGATGGAATTACGGTAGGGTCCGCCAGGAAGGAACCTCATGTTTTTAAGATAGGCGGTCTGAATGTCAAGGCCGGATATGTGAAAGTATTGGTCAGGTCTCAGGGAAAATTTCATCGTTTCTTCACAGATGAAATCGAAGTATACGGTCGCAAGGGCGCCGGCGCCGGGGGATATCGAAACGCGTCAGAACTGACTACTCCTCTTACCAGGCGGGAACTATTGGACGGCATAGAAGAGTACTTCCAGATTGCACGCAATGTCGAGCAGATTGATCACGTCGTTCGAGCCGGACATATAAAATTGAGCGAAGTCCTTGATGAGTCGCTGTACGATTCTTATCGAAAGTATGTTGGGATGTTTGCCGGGTCGGGGACGGAGTTCGCCGATCTAAAAACGCTGAAGGGCATCCACGAACGGATCGGTCTGATCAAGGCTGGGATCCTCAAATATGCCTACGGCAAGCAGTTACTGTGCTATTCGACAGATCCGATGGAAATGCTGTTGGAAAAAGAAATGCCCTCGCTGAATATGAGCAACTTTTCCGGCGTGGAAGTGTTCCAGTGGCGAAATGAATATGAATCCGCCGCGATTAATGTTGTCAACTGTTCGCAGCAGCAGCTCCAGTGCCGCATTAGCATCTCTCCGCTGTCCGACAAACAAGGTGTAGTGCGAGGCGGCGATGATGTCATCACGATCAGGAGAGCTGTTTATGTCAGGGCCATGGATCTGGGTCTCGTTGCAGACGCGCTGGTTCTCCAGCAGAACAAGGCGTTCACCCTGAAACCTGGAAAGTTGACACAGATCTGGTTGACGATAGACAGTTCACGGTTGTCGTCCGGCTCGTATTCGGCGACTATTGCTGTTGTGGCGGGCGACAGTCAATTGCAGACTGTGCCGCTGAGCATTGAAGTTGCACCCCTTCGTTTCCCGGACAAGGTCGCCCTGAAGAGTTGCGTGTGGGATCAATATATTACTTCATCGAAATCCTTCATCAGAACAAATCCCGGCGCCGCGATAAAAGACCTTACGGAGCATTATGTAAATGTCGGGGTGATTCATCCGGCCTATATCCCTTATCCCGGCAAGCACAGCGTCAGAATGCAGCGGGGTGATTTTGTGAAGCTGGACAAGCAGCTTGAACTTCGTAAAAATTACGATCGTGTTCTCCTGTTTCTCGATGCGGATAATTATCTGGAGAAAAAGATTCAGGGCGAATGGATGAGCGAATTGTGGAAGGCCGGTTTTGCCGAATGGCTTAGACAGATTGTCTCTCACATGAGTCAGAGGGGTTTTGATTATTCTCGTTTTGCACTATATCCGTATGATGAGAAAATCCATGACAAGTTCTATCAACTGGCGAAGTTAATCAAACAGGTCGATCCGCGTGTTCGGATATACTGCAACTGGCTCGGTAAAGGTCCGAAGGATTTTATGCGTTTTAAGGGTTTGATCGACATCTGGTGTCCTCCGCAGAGGCACTGCTCTCTTAATCCCGACTGGATGAGGGCGGTGGAAAACTTTAATAAAGAGATGTGGACGTATGGAGTTACGGGTCCGAAAAGCAGTTTAGCCGTTGGGAAAGCAAAGGACCCGTATACAGGCTATCGGCTTGCGGGGTGGCGTGCTTTTGAGAGGGGATACAGCGGTGCAGGTTTTTGGGTATACCTGGACTGGCAGAGCCAGCCGGGATGGGATGATACCGATGAGCCCGTAGGTTACTACAGGGTAATTTACGATGGGAAGCTTGCGCCCAAGGATTCCGTATACGAACCTGTCGTTACGTCCAGACGCTGGGAGGCGTGGCGCGAGGGGGTGGAAGATTACCAGCATCTTTACTGCTTGAAGGAAGCGATCTATTCGGCAAAAGGAGAGCATCCCGGCATGGCCGGGAAAGCCATGGATGTTCTTGAGCGGCAGGTCGGCAAGGTTCTGGGCAGACACGACGATCGTGATGCCGTGTATCAAGCGCGAAGAACTTTGAGCGACATGTTGTTGATGCTGAACCAACTATAGAGAAAGAGGGCGGCATGAGCAGGTTGAAGAATATGATCATGCAATTTGAAGGGTAAGAAATATGCAGCATTTCAGAATCGATGGGCCGTGCAGGCTTAATGGAGATATCGAAGTAAGCGGCTCTAAGAATGCGTCGCTGCCTATAATGGCCGCTGCAATTTTGGCTCCAGGCAAGTCAATTCTTAAAAAAGTCCCTAATCTTGTAGATATTTCCTTATGTGGGGACTTGCTTGAAGAGTTGGGTTGTAAGGTTACCAGGGGTCCGTTAAATGAAATGATTATTGATGCTTCGGTAATTGATAATCCTGTCGGAGCATATGAGACTGTAAGCAAACTACGAGCCAGTATATGTATCCTCGGTCCGTTGCTTGCCCGTTGTGGTAAGGTGCGAGTTTCATTGCCGGGTGGATGTGCTATAGGTTTTCGGCCTATCGACTTGCACGTCAGGGGCTTGCGGGCGCTGGGCGCCGACATTAGCATGGAATATGGCGATGTTGTAGCCGAAGCTCCCAATGGTCTGGTCGGCACAGAAATATTCCTTGGCGGTTCTTTCGGATCAAGTGTACTCGGTACGGCAAATGTACTAATGGCTGCAACTTTAGCGAAAGGAACGACAGTCATTGAATCGGCGGCATGTGAGCCTGAAATCGTCGATCTGGCCAACTTTTTGAATAAGATGGGCGCAAAAATCAGCGGCATAGGTTCTCCATGCCTGACAATAGAAGGTGTCAAAGAGTTACATCCTGTCGGGCATGAAGTTATTCCGGATAGAATCGAGGCCGGTACGTTTATGGCTGCTGCTGCAATAACTCGTGGCGAGCTTCATATAAACAACTGCAATTTATCTCACATGTTGGCCGTTGTCGATAAGCTGCGGCAAATAGGAGTTACAGTTGAGCCGGTTGAAAATGGTTGTGTTGTCAGCCATGAAGGCCCTATAAGGGCTGTAAATATCACTACACAGCCACATCCAGGTTTCCCGACAGATCTTCAGGCGCAGTTTATGGCTTTGCTGTGCCTGGCCGACGGGAATAGTATTATTGTCGAGAAAGTCTTTCCTAATAGATTTATGCATGTTGCCGAATTAAGCAGAATGTCTGCTAATGTTACAAAAGAAGGGTCTATTGTCATAGTTTCGGGGCAGGGAAAGCTTGTTGCCGCGCCTGTAATGGCTTCCGACCTGCGAGCTTCGGCGACTTTGGTATTAGCCGGCATGGTGGCCGAAGGCACTACAATTGTACAGAGGATATACCACATTGACCGTGGTTACGAAAAACTCGAAGTTAAGCTCAACGCAGTTGGCGCTAATATTATCAGAGAGAGAGCGTAATAGGAAATATTTGCCGCACTATACGAACTGAGACAATAAGTTGGACAAACGCACACTTATTAAAATACTTGCCGAGGAGGATGTTGGAGACGTATTCCCCGATGAACTCTTGAGTCGACATTGCACCTGGCAGATTGGCGGGCCGGCTGATTTGTTTGCGGCGCCGCATACCGTCGAACAGTTTGCCAGGTTGCGGCGATATCTTTACGACCATAATATCACTTCGGTTGTAATTGGTAATGGTTCCAATGTCCTTTTCTCCGATGCAGGTTTTCGAGGTGTGGTAGTTTGCAATGAAACCTACAGGGGAACTGTTTTGCGTAAAACAGAGAGATTGTGATTTTTCATATCGGAGGTGAGCCATCGTCATGCCAATTTCATTTTAAACAAGGGCAAGGCTACTGCTGCTGATGTATGTGAACTGATTCACTATATACGTCAGAAAATATATAGCAGTATAGGTTTCCGGCTTACATGTGAAGTTAAATATATTTCAAGTGACGGGGTCGTAAGGCCGGCACACGAAACAGCAAACCGGGACATTTAATTCACTTAAGGATATTTTGAATTAGTCATTCATTCGCAAAACTCAGTATCCAGACCATGGTCGTCAGAGGGTTGGTTCTGGTGCTAAATCTGGGCTCAGGGGTTATCACCGCTCGCTGGCTTGGTCCTAAAAATATGGGAGTCTATGCGCTGGTGGTATTATTGCCTGCTATGGCGTTTCGTTTTGGAAATCTGGGTTTCGGCAGCGCCGCAACTTTTTATGCGGCCAGGAAAGAAGTGTCCAACAAGGCTTTATTGAGTGTATGCCTCAAATTAGGGCTTTTTGCGTCTATCATTACAGGCATTATGTTTTTGTTTATTAGAAACCGTTCTTTTTCCCCATGGAGAGGCATTGACTTTCGCTTATTTTTATTATTTTCGCCGTCTGTGCTTTTCCAGTTCTGGATATTTTATCTTAGTCGGATTCTAAATGGGAATCTCAGAATACTGCAAGTCAATATTTCATCTGTAATAAATGGTTGTGCGATGCTGATATTCAAATTTGCATTTCTGGTAATTTTTGACTGGGGAATATGGGGCGCGTTGATAGCCGCCGAACTTACCTTTTTGGCGGTTTGCTCATATCTGTTTTGGCAGGCCAGGCTTTTGGTAAAGGAGCCCGCCGGTGATGTTCATGAATGTCATGTAGGAGAGTTGGTTAAGAGTATGTGGCAATACGGACGATGGAGCTATCTGATAATGTTCACGGATTACTTTTACACACAATTGCCTTTGTTTTTCCTGAAGAATTTCTTTGCTCTTGATATTGTCGGTTATTATTCATTGTCTCGTGGATTGGAGGATAAAACTCGAGTTTTGGTGTTACCTTTTTCAGCGATGCTTTACCCGTTTAACGCCTCATCGAAAGAAACCGATGCTATTAACAGGACGAATATGCTCTGCCGGACGTCAATTCTGGCTATGTTTTTTCTGACTGCGACCTTATTTCTTTTCGCCAAGTGGTTCATCCTGCTGATGTACGGACAAGATTATTTGCCTTCGGTAGGCGTTTTTTATGCTTTATTGTTTGGGATATTCATATGGCCTTTAGGGAATTTCCTTGGCGTTCATCTTGCTGCCTCAGGCAAGCCGAAGTTGACATTTTTCGCTAACGCTGTTGCATTGTGTTTTGCAGGCGTAATATGTTATTTTGTGATCCCGCCATACGGCGCTGTTGGTGCAAGTGTAAGTGTTAGTTTGACATATTCATTTCGTGCATTTGTCCAGCTTATTATCTATCTGAAAGTTACGAAAACTTCCGTGGCGGAGGTGCTCTGTGTAAAAAAGGCCGATATTGCATACGCCGCCGATATGATTGGCAAAATAATGAAAAGACTAAATACCAAGACGGTTTAAACTGTGTTCGGCGACCGCGTGGACATCCGAAGGGTTTGTCAATGAAAGTATGTTACTTTATTTCTACCTGTGGCCATGGAAGGGGCGGCCATTTTTACAGTCTAAAGGAAACGGCTAATGCACTGAAAGATAGTGTCGATTGTGTTATTATCAATATTGGCATGTTTCAATCGCCAATAATAGATTCGATTAATGTAACGAAATACGACGTATATTTCAACGGACTAAATCCTATAGGGGTGGCCTGGAAAATCTTCAGGATCCTTCGCAAAGAAAAGCCGGATGTATTACATGCTTTTGATTTTAGCAGCCATTTTTTTTCCAGGCTGATAAGTCTTATACTTAAAGTTCCTGCGATACAGACCAAGCCCGGCGGACCAAATCCAAATGGGTTTTTCCCATACGCTGAAACGCTTATTCTTTATAGTTTAGAAAATGAAAAGTATTTTAGCAAAGCAAAAGAATTCTCTAATACAAAATTATATTGTGTACCGAACCGGATATCCCCATTTGAAAGCGACGTTATTCGAATTAAGAAAATTCGTGAGCGAATAGATAATTCCAAGCCAATATTTTTAAGAATCTGTCGCATATATTCGGATTATAAAGAGAGCATAATTCAAAGTATTGATCTCGTCAATCGACTTAACAAAGAAGGTTGTCCCTGCCAGTTTATTCTGATCGGTGTAGTGCAGAATGTCGAACTTTTCCAGGAACTTTCGGCCATGCAAAGCGAAGTGTTCAGCATAATATGCGACGAGGAATTTACTGTTAATGCAGGACTACTTATTGATTTCGCTGATTATGTTGTCGGGACCGGAAGCGGGATAATGGAGGCGGCGTCTAAAGGCAAAGTGTTGCTGACCCCACTGGCGGGGAAGCATTATCCGTTGCTCATAACTCCGAATAATTTCAAAGAGGTTTTTGCTACGAATTTTTCTCCGAGAAATCAAGTAACAAATTTTAACGAGCAAGATAACTTTCAAGCCATAAAAAATGTTTTGTGTGACAACAGTAAAAAATCAATTCTCGAAAAGGAGTCTCTGGTGAATTTTGACAAGTATTTCAATATTTATTCTGTTACTGATAAATATGTCGAAATATATAATACGGCAAGTTATTCAGGCCAAAAACGTTTAATTGATTTGGCCGGGAGCATGTATAAATCTTCCAGATATTTCCTTTCAGCTTATGTAAAACGGTTGATAAGGTGGCGTCGCTGAATCTCAGATTGAGTCTTTTATATATTTTGGTATTACTTCTGCAAAATCAAGTTTTCGGCGGGCAAGAAGGATAAACGCGGTGAAGTTGTTTCGAAACGGGTTTTATGAGAATCGAAATTGATAATTTGGAAGGCCCGGCGGTTCAAATCGTGGCCGTGGGCGATACGGCCTTTACGGGTGCTGTCGCTGAGAGCGAAGGTGTCTTTGCCGAGGATGTCCGGGAGTTTTTGCATTCCAGTGACGTTTCCTGCGTGAACCTGGAATGCCCGCTTACGACCGTGAATGCACCGATCGCCAAGGACGGCCCGAATCTTTCGGCCGCCCCGGAGACGGTTGATATTCTCAAACAGGGCCGGTTCGACATTGCCGTGACAGCCAACAACCACATAATGGATCACGGCGCGCCCGGCATGTGGGAAACGGTCGAGGTCTGTCGGGCGGCGGGTATCGAGACGGTCGGAGTCGGCGAAGACCTGCCCTCGTCATACGCCGGCGTATTCAGGGAGACAAACGGGATTAAGACGGCCTTTCTTGCTTTTGCCGAAGAGGAATTCTCTTGCGCAACCGAAACCACTTGCGGCGCCGCGAAACTGGAATTGACTGCCGCATCGGCTGCCATAAGGAAGGCCCGCCGGGCGGCCGATCTGGTTATCGTCAACGTACACGGGGGTAATGAATACTATCCCATCCCCAGTCCGCGTATGCAGAAATGGTATCGTTTTCTTGTTGACTGCGGCGCCCATGCCGTGATCGGACATCATACTCACTGTGTCCAGGGAATGGAAATATACAACAAAGCTCCCATCCTGTACAGCCTCGGGAATTTCCTCTTTCCGATCGGCGGGAAGATGCCGAAATGCTGGAACATGGGTTTGATCGCAAGACTTAGCGCCGGCAGGGGCGGCATTTCAACCGTTGAGCTTCTTCCATGCAAACAGGCCCGGGGCGATGGCGGGATACGCGCCGAAGGGCTTGGTCAGTCCGAATCGGGCGCTTTTGAAAGCAGGTTCGAAAGGCTCAGCCAGATAGCCGCCGATACGGAACTGGCCTCGGAGTTCTGGAGCTGTTTCTGTCTTCATCGAAAGAGACACTACGTTAACACTCTAAAAATGGGCAGCAGCGGTTTCAAAGGCTGTTGCGTAGATATGGCCAAAAGCGCTGTCAAGAGCATCGATCCGGCAGGCTTGGTTTCGGCATGTTCGGATTTCATAGGTTGCCTGCTGCAGAGGAAATCTCTGCGAGAGCAAAACATCATGAGGCTGAAGAATCTCCTGTCCTGTCCCGCTCATCACGAGGTTCTCGGCACGATTGTCGAGATGGAAAGAAAAGGATTTGAGCCGTCCCCCGAAATCCTTGCGGAATTCGAGCGTTTGATGGCTGACTGCCAATAGAATTTGTACGTCGATAGCGAGACAAAGATAAACCATAGGCAATGAACCTTCTACTGCTTTGCCCCAAAAACAACAACCTTTCCAAAGGAGCGATTGAATTTTGAAATGAAGAATCCACGAGTGGCAATACATAACAGAACAGGCAGTTTTTCCGAGCAATGGCGCGATTATTGCGATCAGCAGGGCATTGACTACACGATGGTTGACTGTTGCCGGACCGATATCATGTCGCAATTGCGGTCGTTTGATGCGTTGCTGTTTCATTGGCATCACGAGATTCCGCAGAACACCCTGATTGCACGGCACGTAATATGGGCTGCGGAAACAGCGGGGCTTGAGGTGTTCCCTAATATCGCGACGTGCTGGTCCTATGACGATAAGTTATCCCAGAAATATCTCCTGGAAGCAATCGGTGCTCCTTTGGTGCCGACACATGCTTTCTTCGACCGCCAGGTCGCGATTGACTGGATTGAACACACCTCATTTCCGAAAGTTTTCAAACTTCGCAAAGGCGCCGGGGCAAGAAATGTCAGACTTGTGCGCACCCGTAAGGAAGCCAGGTCGCTTGTAAGCCGGGCCTTCGGATCCGGATTCAGACCGGTAGCCGGGCACGCCCGGGATGCCATTGGAAAACTCAGATCGAAAGAAAGTCGACGGCGGGTCGATCTGTGGGGAAAACTAAGGCGGCTTCCTCAATCACTAATGAATATTTATCAAAGCAACAAGTTTCTTGGTCGCGAGAGAGGCTATGTTTACTTCCAGGATTTTGTGCCCGACAATAGTTATGACACACGCATAACGGTTATAGGCGATCGCGCCTTCGGATTCACACGTAACGTCAGGGAAAATGACTTTCGCGCCTCCGGCAGCGGCAGTATCGATTACGATTTTGGCAGAATCGATCCTGAGTGCGTCAGAGTAGCTTTCGAAGCGGCCCGAAAACTCTCCGCACAAAGCACTGCCTTCGATTTCGTCTGCAATACCAAGGGGCAGCCCAAAATCGTTGAGATCAGCTACTGTTATCAGGCCGAGGCGGTCCATCGTTGTCAGGGGCATTGGGACAGCCGGCTGGAATGGCATGAAGGACAGGTTTGGCCCCAGGATGCTATATTGAGAGATCTTCTGGAGAAAGCTGCGGATAAGCTTGATTAGGGCGCAGGCCGATTGAAACCGATGAAGAATTTACGAGCAAATACGGTGGTGTATCTGCCAAAACGATTTTTTAGAAAGGTAGAGACAAATGGATACATATATGGAAACAGAAACGGCAGGCCATTGGTCGTCTGATTCTGTAGAGCCGACCGAAAAAACGTCCATTTTTGTAGTTCTATTCCTGGCGCCGTTTATTATCGGTGCAATCAGCGTCGCTATGCTGACAGGGTACAATTACCTCGTGGTCGGACTCGGAGGGTTGTGCGCGGCCGGTTATGTTATCTCGTCGATCCGGTCCGGTTTTACTTTCCCAAAAGAACTTTTGTTGTTCTGGGCGTATTTTATGTGGTCGATTCTGGGGATCATAAATGCAATCTCACCGGCTCTTTTCTATGCGAAACTCTTTACGCTTTTTCAGTTTGCGGTAATGATTCTCCTGCTGGCGCACTTTTCCAGCAGTATTGCTAATGTCAGGATGCTCTTCTGGGCGGTGCTGATCGGCGCCGCTATCATCGCAGTTTCCGCTTACGTAACGGGAGAGTATCAGCGTTCCGAGACCAGCGTCGGTGAAACCGGAAGAACCGCCGGACTGGCGCTGAACTCCAACTCCTTTGCCATGACGCTTGTGTATGCAGCGGCAATCCTGTTGTTTTTTTTCCGAACGTGGAAGTCATGGTTTCTAAAGGGGGGGATTATTATTGTGATGTTAATCATGGCTCGACTGGTCGTCGCCAGCGGGTCGCGGAAAGGATTCATCACTTTTTTCATGCTTCTGTTTGCATGGTTCTTCCTGTCCTATCGAAAAGAGCTTTTCCGCAGACCCCTTGCATTTATGGCTGCGCTGATTGTGATTGTCGGAATTGTGGCGTATCTGTACGTTGCGGCTTCGGGCACACTTATGGAATATCGGCTCGAAAAGGCTGCCGAGGGCACCGGCGGAAGCGTGTCGGCGAGAAAGATGATGATCAAGCAAGGTCTGGGTCTGATACGTAGTCATCCCTTTGTGGGTGTGGGACTCGACCACTTCAGGGTGCATTCCGGCTTTGAGACATATTCGCACAATAACTATATTGAAGTGACCACGGGAAGCGGCATACCGGGAGGCGTTCTTTACTATCTGATCTTTGTGGTGCTGCTGCTTAGACTTCGACGATTGAATAAACTGCAACTTGATCATCATTCAAGAGAACTGCTGAACATGGCGCTGGCCTTCCTTTTTGTCCAGCTTGTTGTGGACCTTGTACTGGTGTCCTTTACGACGAAAATGAGTTGGATCATTACAGCGGTCCTTATCGGCTGGTCATATCATAAAGAAAACCAGCTAATGCCGGCTGCCGGCCTGGAGGCTGATTACAGTCTCGACGAGTCAGATTATGCCGACGCCGAAGCGGATGCTTACGAACAATATGACGTTGCGACCTACTGAGCATAGAATGAAAATTGCTATCGTTATTGACGCGCTTCAGAGAGGCGGGGCTGAAAGGCAGTCGCTTCTCAGTGTTGCCGAACTGCAGAAGCTTGGGCATCCGGCCGAGATGATCGTATACCATCGGCATAGAGAGTATGCCGATTTGATCGAGCGGGAAAACGTCAAGGTGGTGGAGATCAAGAAAAAGGGCTTCCTTCGATTCGGTCGCATTCTCGGTCTGGCCCGGCATTTCCGCAGTGGCGGCTTCGATGTTGTTCATGCCTTTGGAGGCACCGCCGGGTTCTATGCCGCGATTGCAGCGAAACTGGCCGGGGTGCAGGTGGTTTTCGGCGGGTACCGCGTGGAATACAAGGAGCGGGGCCTGATTCGGCTGATGAACAGGTTCTGCGATCGGCTGGTCGATGGCTGGATCGTAAACTCACGGGCGATTGCCGATTCGATGATTGAGTCGTTGGGTGTAAAGTCGGAGAAATTTCACATTGTCTACAATGGTATCCGGCCCGAAGATTTTGGCTCTGCTCTCGACAAATCCGAGGCAAAGCAAAAATTCGATATTCCCGACGACAGGCTTGTCGTAAGCAAAGTCGCCAGACTCCATCCTCAGAAGAATCACAGGATGTTTCTCGATATGGCCGCCCATGTCCTTGAGAGCCGGCCCGCAACGCACTTTATGGTTGTGGGAGAGGGAGCATTGAGGCAGGACCTGATTGCTTATGCCCGGACACTTGGAGTTTCGGCGGCGGTTACCTTTACCGGAAACCGGCCGGATATTGAAGATGTACTCGCCGCCACCGATGTTTCAGTGCTTACGTCGGACTTTGAGGGTTTTCCCAACGCCCTGATCGAAGCGATGGGCGTCGGCATTTGTGTTGTCAGCACCGATTATCCGGGGATAGACGAACTTATCACAGACGGGCGGGAAGGTTTCGTCGTGCCCCGAAACGACGCCCGGGCGATGGCCGCAAAGATATGCCAATTGCTGGATGACGACGACCTGCGACGGCGCACCGGAGCAACGGGCTCGAAAATGGTTCATGAGAGATTGAGCCCTTCGGCGATGGCGCAAAACCTCCTTGCCGTATACGACCAATGCAGAAACAGCAACAAACGGACAGGACAACCACATTGAAAAAGAAAACAGCGATTCTAATAAACGGTCCGCTTCCGCCCCCCCTGGGCGGCATGGAAACGTATTGTCAGGATTATCTGAAAACTTCACTGCCTGACGAGTTCGACGTGTGTTTATGCCGTGCAATCCTGATTAAGAGTGTATTCACCACAAAAGGGCTCGTTCGATTCCTTCTAAGATGCCTGAACAGTTGCTCGATTACATGCGTCTGGATCGTGATGCTCTTGGTAAAGCGGCCTGACATTGCGCATATTCACACGAATTCATGGGCGGGGTTTTATGTCAAGGGCGTCATGGCGATGTTGGCGAGATTTGTGCGTGTTCGCACCGTGTTTCATATTCATGGCGCGGAATTTAAGGAGTTCTATGGTAGTATGTCAGGCCTTGCGCGGCGACTGGCTCGATTCTTGATTAGCAGTAATCATGTCATAATCGTTCTGTCTGAGCAGTGGCGTGAGTTTTTCGTGACGATAGGGATTCCGCCCGAAAAGATCACTGTGATGCCAAACAGCGTTTTTTTACCGAGCGAGCTACCGTCGACCGGAGACACAGACAAACTGACCGTCTTGTTCATGTCGCGTTTCGAGAAGCGCAAGGGTATATATGAATTGCTCGAACTTATAGAGCGGCGGCGCGATCTGTTGGAGAAGTATCGTTTTGTTCTGGCCGGTCCCAGAGACTATGCATGGCCCGAAGCTGCTTTGCGTATCAAGGGACTGGGGTTGGATGATACCGTTGAAATGCCCGGTCCGCTGGTCGGCGATGGCAAAGACAGTGCCTATAGAAAGGCCGACATCTATGTCCTGCAATCCTACGCCGAAGGTATGCCGATAGGTCTGCTTGAGGCAATGAGTTACGGCCTTGTATGTATTACGACACCGGTGGGTGGTATTGGCGACGTTGTCGAGAACATGGAAAACGGCCTGCTGATCGAGCCCGGCGATGTTGAGGCGCTGGGCAGGTGTCTCGAACTTCTGGTCGATGATCCTGACCTGAGAAAACGCCTTGGCAATAATGCCAGGAGGACCGTTCAAGAACGGTACAACTGGAGCGCCCGCGCCGGAGACCTGAAAGAACTTTACCTGAAGCTGATTGACCAGCCTGTTGCGAGACAATAATGTCGTCTCTTAAAGAGAAAATTTACTGGAAAATGCCTGGATTCGCCAAGAACTGGCTGGCCTCGGCGCAAGCCCGAAAGCTCGACCGGCAGCGTTTTGGCCCGGACTACGATCGAGCCCTGGAGGAGATTGCCGCTCACGACAAGTGGACAGCCGGGCAGTTCGTCGAATACCAGAACAAAAAGCTCGCCGAACTTGTGCGTCATGCGGCCGCCAACGTACCGTACTATCGCAGACTGTTCGCCGACTGTGGCATTGAGCCGGGACAAATCAAGAGTACCGCCGACCTGCACCGCTTGCCCATCCTGGACAAGGCAACGGTTCGCAGGAATCCCGAATCTTTTGTCGACGAGAACCTGAAGAAAAGTCAACTGGTGATTTTGCACACCTCCGGCACTACGGGGACGCCTCTGAAGATCTATCGGGATACAAAGCTCAACTCGGCGGCCCTTGCATACTTTGACGGTCGTTGTCACGCAGTCGCCGGCATGCAAAGACGCATCAACCGTTCCGTCAGTATCGGTGGTTTTCTTGTCGCCGCGCCCGAGCGGACCAGACCGCCTTTCTGGGTGGAAAACCGCCGGTGGAAGCAACTCTATATGTCAAGCTATCATCTTTCGCCGCGGTACCTGGGTCATTATGTCGACCAACTGAGAAGATTCGGAGGCGAGTACATCGAAGGATATGCATCGAGTGTTTATGCGATAGCTCACTACATTGCTGACAATGGTCTTGAGCCTGTGTTTTTCAAGGCATGTTTTACAACCGCCGATACCTTGTTTGATTATCATCGCGAGGCTATAAGAAAAGCTTTTGGATGCGAAACCTTTAATCAATACGGCTGCGGCGAAATGGCCGTTTTCGCGGCGGAGTGCGAACAAGGTGCAATGCACTTGAGCCCCGAGACAGGCTTTGTCGAAGTCGTCGATGATACGGACAAACCTGTGGAACCGGGACAAACGGGCAATCTGATCTGCACGAGTCTCATCAATTTCGTCCAGCCGTTTATACGGTATCGTGTCGGCGACCGGGGCGCCCTGAGACCGGGTCAATGCTCATGCGGCAGCCCGTTGCCGATGCTCGGTGATATCGAGGGACGAGATGATGCTGTTCTCATGACCGCCGACGGCCGAAAGATCGGCAGGCTGGACCCCATCTTCAAGGGCGCAGAAGGCATCGCAGAAGCACAGATCGTCCAGGACGATTACGACAAATTCATCATTCGAATAGTGCCCGGAAAGGATTACACAGACCTCCACGGAAAAACAGTGGCCCAGAACCTGAGACACCGCGTGGGAGAAGCAGACATCAGTATTGAAACTGTCGAGACTATCGAGCGAACATCTTCAGGAAAATTCAGGGCGGTTATCTGCAATCTGAAATGACTTTTTAATCTCCGAATCCACAGGGCAAAAAAAATGAAAATAGCCTATATTTCATCAGGCATGGACAAGACTTTCATTACAAATGAGATGGGGGCTCATGAACAGTCCGGCTGGACTGTGCTGCCTTTTGGAAGTTGCAAGCGACACGATCCAGACAAATTGTCCAGGCTCATGGCGCAGTGGGTTGACAAGGCCGTATTCAGGCCTGGGGCCGCTATTGGTATGAGATCGCTGCTGCTCCAGACGATCAAACATCCAATAGTTCTTCTTCGAATCGTTATTTGGCTGGTTAATTTAATGTTTCATAGTTTCTCCGAGTTTGCCAAGGCCGTCTATGAATTACCCGGTGCGTGCTATTTCGCTGAAAAGTGTTCCCAGGAAAACGTGCAGCATATACATATCCATTTCGCAAGTCGCTCTCTGAGTCTTGGCTTGATGATCGGAATGCTCGTCAAAAGGCCTGTCTCGTGTACCGTCCATGCCTTTGATATATTCACCCGCAAACCTGCAAGTCTTATTCCGAGGCTGTCAAAGTGCAGTTTCATAGCCGCAATCTCTGAGTACAATGTCGAATATCTGAGAAAAACATGTGGAGATCGCATCGCCGATCTGTGCCGTGTTGTCCATTGCGGAATTGATGTTGAACAGTTTAAGGCAACAGACAGAGACTTCCAGCCCGGCAAGCTGCTGTTTGTGGGAAGGCTTGTCGAAAAGAAGGGGCTGGAAGTGAGCATCGAAGCTGCCGCCAGACTGCACGAAGAGGGAATTAGTTTCTCGTATGACATTGTGGGTAACGGTCCCCTGCATGACGATCTGGAAGAACTCATAAAATGTCGCGGCCTTCAGGAGAAAGTAAGACTTCTGGGATCCGTCCCCAATGACCGCCTTTCCGGACTTTCCAACCGGTGCGCTGTCTTCGTTATGCCTTGTGTAAGAGACTCCTCCGGAGATCAGGACGGAATTCCCGTAGCCCTGATGGAAGCAATGGCGTGTGAAATTCCCGTTGTCTCAACGAATATATCGGGGATTCCGGAGCTTGTGGAGGATGGAGTCAACGGCTGCCTTGCAGATGCCAAAGATGTTGACGGCCTTGCGGCTGCTTTGAAGGACTTGCTGGCTGCGCCCCCCCGGCACAATAGAGAACTTGGAAGAGCGGCTCGCCGGCGCATCCAGGAAGAGTTCAACATCACCCGCACGTCCTGTCAATTGCGGGAGTTGATAAGTGGGATACATGATAGTGAGACAACATTAGATTATTGAATGGATTTAGGACAAGATGACGAATAATCTTAGCGGACAACTTCCCTTTGTGAGTATTGTTATGCCGATTCGCAACGAGGCGGATTTCATTGAGCGGGCCGTTACGTCAATCGTGGAGAATGAATACCCTCACGATAAGCTGGAGATTATTATTGCCGACGGGATGAGTACGGATTCGACCCGGGACGTTGTGGGGAAACTGGCCGAGGCAGATCCGCGAATCCGTCTGATTGAAAATGCCGGCAGAATCGTTTCCACCGGTCTCAACGAGGCTTTGCGCCAAATCAAAGGCGACATATTCATAAGGATTGACGGGCATTGCGAGATACCCGCCGACTTCATCAGGAAATCCGTTGAAACACTGCTGTCCAGGCCCGAAGCCTGGGTCGCCGGCGGCTACTGGAAAACCGAATCCGATGGTTACGTGGGCCAGGTTATCGCCGCCGCCACTCAATCGCCCGTAGGTGTCGGCGGCGCAAGCCACCGCCTCGGAAACCATGACGGCTGGACCGACACCGTCCCTTACGGCGCCCATCATAAATGGGTGCTTGACAAGATAGGTTTCTTTGACGAGGAACTTGTAAGGAATCAGGATGACGAATTCAACATGCGAATAAACCTCGCCGGCGGCAGGATATGGATAGCCAGCGATATTTGCAGTACATATTATTCGCGAAGCTCATTAAAGAAACTCTGGCGACAGTACTTCCAATATGGCTTCTGGCGGATCAGAACAATGCAAAAGCACGGCAAGCCCGCTACTTTGCGACAGGTCATGCCTTTGCTCTTTGTATTGTCAATTCTTGTTTTGTCGCTGGCAGGATTCGCCCATCGGTTTTTCTGGTGGCTCCTTGCCTGTGAGCTTGTATTATATTGCCTCGGACTCGGTTACGGAAGCATACATGTTGCCGGACAGACAACCTTAAAGCATTCATTGCTTGCGCCTTTGGTGTTCGCAATTTTGCATTTTGGTTATGGTGTTGGCGGCATGTGGGGCATCATTCGATTCGTATTGCTCAGAGGCAAGTTTATGAAGTCTTCCCGTGATTCCAGGCTTTCAAGATAGATTCGGCAATCAGAAAGGATAACAGCAGGAGACAGCATGAATTCCAAACACGGCGGCATACAATCTTATGAAGAGAGTTTTTCCGGATGGCTGGGCGTTGGAGAAGCCTTTTCGTTCTGGAAGGGCAGAGTGGCGCTCTATGCGATCTTGAAAGCCCTTGGCGTCGGCGAAGGCGATGAAGTTATTCTGCCCGGCTATACGTGCGTCATGGACGTTAACCCGATCAAGTACCTCGGGGCAAAACCGGTCTATGTGGATATCGAGCCTGAGACATTTAACATAAACACCGATCTGCTGCCGGAGAAGATCACCGACCGCTCGCGAGTCATCATTGCCCAGCACACATACGGTTACCCGTGTGATATGGATGCGATCATTGATATTGCGGCCAGCAGAAATGTCGCGGTGATTGAGGATTGCTGTCTTGCCTTAGGCAGTGAGTACAAAGGAAAACTCCTTGGAACTTTCGGAAAGGCCGCCTATTTTTCAATGCAGTGGAACAAGCCTTTCACAACCGGGCTCGGCGGGATGGCGGTAACAAGCGATACTGGTCTTGCAGAAAAAATCAATGCCTTGAGGGAAGATAACATATCCATGCCGACAGCCAAGGAAGTTATGATGCTGGCCGCACAATTGGCTGTCTACAGGATGTTCATTTATCCTAAGACTACCGCATTGGCCCAAACCATCTTCCGCTATCTGACAAAAAAAGGAGCTGTTGTAGGCTCATCGTCAACTGCCGAATTCACTCCCGATATGGCCGATAATTTCTTCAAAGGCCTAAGCGCCGTGCAGGCGCGATCGGGCTTGCGGCAGTTGAAAAAGCTTCAGCAAAATATCGAGCTCCGTAGAAAGACGGCACAACTATATGATGAGATGCTTGCCGAAAAGGGATGGACACCGCGACAGTATGACCGGGACGTCATGAATCCGGTCATGGTAAGGTACCCTGTCAGAATCGCCGAAAAAACCGAAGCGCTCAGGCAGGCCGCCGGTGCGGGCATTGAGTTGGGCAGTTGGTTCGAATCCCCGCTGCATCCCGCCGAAACACCGCTCGAGATGTACAACTACGAAACGGGTCTGTGTCCCCAGGCTGAAGCGGCGAGCCGCCAGGCCGTAAACCTCCCTCTTCACCCGCGCGTCTCGGAGGCGACCGTGCGACGAACCGTTGAGTTTATTTGCAGATTCACCCAGGCAGACTGAGACCGCCTTATGCACATACTCATTGTTCATCAATATTTCCTTGGCAAAAACGACGCCGGCGGCTCGCGTTGGAATCAGTTTGCCAAATACTGGGCTGAATCCGGCCATCGTGTTACGGTTCTTGCCGGTACTGTCCACTATGCCACCGGCAAGAAGCAGCCCGAATACAAGGGCCGGTTCATTGTCCGCCAGAAGGAATCGGAAAATGTCGAAGTGCTGCGCTGCCACGTCAGCGAAAGCTACAACCGAAGTTTCATGGGAAGATTCTGGGCTTATCTTTCATTTGCTTTCAGCAGTATCTGGGCCGGGTTATTCTGTGCGGGCAAATGCCATGTCATTGTCTGCACATCGCCCCCGTTAACTGTCGGGCTCACCGGCTGGATTCTCAGCCGCTTCAAACGTGCGCCAATGGTCTTTGAGGTTCGCGACCTCTGGCCGGAATCGGCCATCGACACGGGCGTGATGAAAAACAAATGGCTCATAAAGCTGTCCTGGTGGCTTGAGAAAAAAAGTTACAGGTCCGCCAACTGGATAAACGTCCTGACGCCCGCCTTCGAGAAAGCTCTCGTCGAAAAAAAATCTGTCAGACCCGACAGAATCAGCATGATTCCCAACGGCGCAGACCTTGATATCTTCAAGGCCGAAAAACCGAATGTCGACATCAGAAAAAAACACAGTCTCGGCGACAGATTTGTCGTTACTTATGTCGGCGCCCACGGACTGGCCAACCACCTGATACAACTCCTTGAAAGCGCCCGGCTGCTGAGAGATCACAAGGATATCGTACTCATGCTGGTCGGCGACGGCATGCAGAAACCGATGCTGAAAGAAAAGTGCGCCGAATGGCAACTGGACAATATAATATTTGTCGACTCCGTACCCAAGAGCCAAGTTGTCGATTACATTCTGGCAAGCGACGTCTGTACGGCTGTCCTGAAGAAGGTCGACACGTTCAAAACCGTTTATCCGAACAAGGTTTTCGACTACATGTCCGCGCAAAAACCGGTCATCATCGGCATCGACGGTGTCGCCAGGAAACTCATCGAGGATGCAAAGTCAGGTATTTATGTCGAACCCGAAAACGCAGCTCAATTTGCAGATGCCGCCCTTCGACTCAAACAGGATCCGCAACTGTGCCGCGAGTTTGGACAGAGCGGTCTGGATTTTGTCAAACGCAACTTCGACAGGAAGGTGCTGGCCGAAAACTACATAAAGATTCTCGAAGAAATGGTCGTCCCGTCCAGAAAACAGCGGGCGGTCAAATAATACCCTTTAGGGCGTTCAGCATCCATCCCGCAAGAAACCTTCTACTCTTCCTTATGCACAGCCCCGCGAAGTCCCTCCATTTTCAGGAAGCCCTTCTTCCAGACCACGAACGCCGACACAACAGCGACCAGTATGTATATTGCCGCCACATATCGTGTTTGCAGCGGACTTATCGCAAGGCCCAGACCAATAAAGGCATACATCCCCGACAGCAGGTAACATATCGACACCGTTTTCTTAAGTGGTATCTCACGATCTATCATCTGATCGTAGCTGTGCCCCCTGTCGGAGACGAACAGCGGTTTGTGGTTGATCAGCCTTCTGACCAGCGCCGCTGCCGTGTCGAGAATCGGAAAACCCATTAAGACAACCGAGGCAAACCACCATCGCGGGACTTTTTCGGCAAACATTATCATAAGCGCCGCAGCAACAAAACCCAGCAGCACACTTCCGGCATCGCCCATAAAAATCTTGGCCGGATGTCGGTTGAAAGGCAGGAAGCCGAAAACGCCCCCCACAATAGCCAGACATACTATCACCCTTACCGGATCGCCGACGGAGCTGTACTCCCACGTACCGAGATGGGTCGCCAGGATCAACATGCCAAGTGCGATGATCGCCGTAACCCCGCCGCAAAGGCCGTCAAGACCGTCCAGCAGGTTCAGCGAATTGGTTGCTCCCAGAACAAAGAACACGACAACTGGTATTCCCAGAACTGTTTCCACACCCGGCGACATATCGACATTGACAAAATCCGTGAAGTAATGCAGTGCAGGTCTTATCCCCGCCAACAGGAGTATTACCGCCGCCAGGACCTGGCCGAGCATCTTCTTTGCCGGACTTATGTCGAAAATATCGTCCACCACACCGACAAAACACGAAACTCCGGCGCCTGCGAGAATGCCCAGAAGCCATTTGAAAGGCATGGCTGATTGTTCATCCTCAGTTTGCATGGTCTGTACAATGTACATGCCGGCTAATATTCCAACCGTTAAGCCTACCAGTATCCCAATCCCACCCAGATAGGCGACGGGCTCCTTATGTGTTTTGACCAGATTGTCGGGCTTGTCGACGATTCCGAATTTTAATGCGATCTTCTTGCACAACGCGGTGGCGGCAAGGGCGCACGCAAATGAAACCGCCAGCACGGGCCAGAACTGAAGCACCCACGAGACCGGTCTCTCATCTCCTATCATGCCGTCGAAAAACACGAAACAAACTCCCAATTGTTACTGTGGGTCTATCCATACTTCACTGTCATACCGAAGCATCGTCAGGCCGTCTTTGAAATTGCCGAATTCGATGTCCGGCTCTTCTTCGACCATTTGCTGCAATATCCATTTCGGAAAGTCGGCGCCTGCCTTTATCGAAAGCGGCACGCCGCCGCCGAACCTCGGATTGATCTCTATGAACTTGATGTTCTCTGCGGCGTCGATGATCAGTTGGATCGTGATTACACCAGGTCCCGCGCCCAGGGCCTCAACCAGGGCCCGTGTCTGCGACATGATCGCCTCGTGCCTGACAGTCTGTCCCTTGCTGACTTCTCCGCCGCGTATCTCGATTCTCTTGCGCGGCACGACACATCGTACTTTCATATCGAAATCGACAAAGACATCACAGGTAAATTCCACACCGTCGACAAATTCCTGCACTATGCAGTTGGGGATTCGCCGGGCGAACACCTCCAGGTGGGCGCGGTTTTCCACCTTCGCCGTGCCCCGTCCGGCGTGTCCGTCCCAGGGCTTTAGAAAGCACGGAAAAACCAGGTCCCTCTTTACAAGCGCCTCGGCTGCATCCATTGTTACCGGCGTATTAAAGGCATTTTGCGAGAGAAACTGAAAAGTCCTTCTCTTGTCCTGGCAAATATCGATGACATCAGGTCTTGAAATGAGCACGTGACAGCCTAATTGCTCGAACAACCCGGTGTTTTGCGCCAGCAGTCTCAGGTCCAGATCTGTCGTCGGCACGAGCAGATTAACCCGGTCTTTCTCGACAATGTCTGTAAGTTGCCCCAGATAGTCGGCGTGCTCCACGCGATGCACGATGTGCCGTTTATCGCACAGTTGGAGCGCGGCGCTGAGACTGGTGACATCGGTTCCGATAATATGCGGCCGCAGATTTAACTCTGCGGCTGCTGTCTGAAAACTTCTCAGCAGAGACACCCGCCTGCCAATACAACTGAATAAAATGATTATGTTTTTCAAAATCACCTTTTTTTAATCTGCCGGGACATTGCGGCTAAAGCACTGTAACCACTACGCTTAGCAATATATAATAAATCGGCCTGATTGTCCAGAGAATTCATAACCAAACTGATTATTGACAACTTTCCTTGTTTTCGGTAGCATATTGGGTTCCGATTGTTTCCGAAATAAGCGGGGCCTGTTCAGAGTGCAAGTTGCCGAGCACAAATTGATATACGCATTTTTCAAAAGAAGTTTGGATATTTTTGTTTCATTGCCCAGTCTGGTCATCCTGTCGCCGATTCTGCTGATAACGGCCCTGCTGGTCAGACTTTCGAGCAAGGGGCCCGCAGTGTTTAGGCAGCAAAGAGCGGGCCTGCACGGAAAACCATTTGCTCTGTACAAGTTTCGGACCATGACAGCGGATGTCGATCCTTTCGGCGCCAGTCCAAAGTCAGCAGACGACCCCCGACTGACGCGCTCAGGCCGGTTTCTGCGGGAGCGGTCGCTTGACGAACTGCCGCAGTTGTTCAATGTGGCGGTCGGACAGATGTCTCTGGTGGGTCCGAGACCTTTGTATGTCTCGCAGATTGCCGAATGGAATGAAGACCAGAAGCGAAGGCTTCTCGTCAAGCCGGGACTTACCGGGCTGGCCCAGATCAGCGGACGCGGGGCCTTGACCCGCGAACAAAAGCTCGACATGGATATAGAATATGTCGATAAACGGAGTTTCTGGCTGGATATCAGAATTATATGTGCAACATTTGCCCTGATTTTCCATCGTAAAAGCATCTACGAAGAAAAGTACTCGCAGGACGAGCATACCAGGGGGCAGCAGGATGCCCACAATTAGGTGTTAACCTGGAAAGGTTTGAAATCGAAATCAAATACGTCACAACTATTGATCAGTTGGAAGAATTGAGCCGTGCCCAGCGCGATGAATTAAGAGAGGTGGTCGCCAGGTTTGCCTTTCGCACTAACAAATATTATCTGTCGCTGATTAACTGGGATGATCCGGACGATCCGATCAGGCGAATGGTGATCCCCAACAAAGCCGAACTCGAACCCTGGGGCAGACTCGACCCTTCCGATGAGCAGACCTACACCGTCATGACCGGTCTCGAACACAAATACGACTCGACCGTCCTGTTGCTCATCAGCAATGTGTGCGATGGAATCTGCAGATACTGTTTTCGAAAGCGTGTCTTCACAGAATCCCGCAAGGAGTGCGTCGAGAACATACCGGCTGCGATCGAATATATCGGGAGACATCCCCAAATCAGTAATGTGCTGCTGACAGGGGGCGATCCTCTGACGCTGCCGACCGAAAGACTCGTGGATATTGTCAGCCAATTGCGAAGAATTGAACATGTTCAGATAATCCGCATCGGCACGAAGGTGCCGGTCTTCAATCCCTTCAGGGTCATTGAAGATCCGTCCCTTCTGCAGATGATCGACACTTTCAGTACGCCGTCCCGGAAGATATACATAATGACCCACTTTTCGCACCCTCGCGAGTTTACCGCCGCCGCCGCGGACGCTATTTTCATGTTGCACAGGGCAGGCGCTGTGATAGTTAATCAATGTCCGCTCATACGGGGTGTGAACGACAAACCGGAAGTTCTTGCCGACCTTTTCAGGACCGCCGCCGCCCACGGCGTGCCTCCTTACTATCTGTTTCAGTGCAGACCCGCTTTGGGCAATCGAGGATACACCGTGCCCATAGAGGAAGGTTATTCCATTTTTGAACAGGCCAAGAGCCGTGTGTCCGGCCTGGCGAAACGGGCCAAATTCGTCATGTCGCACTCCAGCGGCAAGATCGAAATAGTGGGAAAGGCCGAAGACCGTATCTATTTCAAATATCACCGCGCTGCCTGCGATGAAGACAGTGGTCGATTCCTGGCCTGCAAGTCAAACCCCGATGCCTACTGGCTCGATGATTACGCCGAAGTTATCAGAGATTATCCCATCGAGATGCCGTATAGATTGTACGGGCCCGAATAATGATCCGATCCATATATCTCTGCTGCCTGATTGCCGCAACCGGCGCCTGCGGTCTTGCGCTTGAGCCCGAAGAGATACTCGTTATCGCCAGCGGTTCGGACCGGGACTCGGTCGAGATTGCCTTGTATTATTGCCATAAACGTTCCATACCCACAAAGAATCTGGCAAAGCTGCCCCTGCCGCGGGATCGTGCCGACTCCATAAGTCGAACACACTACAAGGCGTTCATTGCCGTCCCCGTCCGACAAATGCTTTCATCACAGGAATACGCCGGAAAAATCAAATGTATCGTCACAGTGTACGGCGTACCCTTCAAAATCGGCGCAAGGGGATTGTTGGCGACAGAGGAAGGCTATCTCGAAAAACTCAACAAAACTGTCGAAACCAAAACAACTCGTCTCAGGGAAATAGTCAAAAATGTTCAAATGATCGGAGCAGGCGCCGACGACGACGGTTTGACCGATTACAGCAACAAGTCGGCACGCAGTATTATCGCCCAACTCAATAATATCTTCAGCCGCACAAGGACCCGACTCGACAAACAATCCGACAAGGTTAAACGAATTCGGCTGCAGAACGAGCTTGTTTCACTGTATCGCCGGGTATACGGCCCCGTCAGGGCAGTCGAGTACGCTCGCGACATACCCGATGTAACCGGCGAACTCGACGGACTCCGGAAGGTTCAACTCGCAGAGCGTATCAAGCTGATCAAACAGGCCCGCCGACAAAGGTGGGATCTGCCAAAGAGAATCGAAGCCGATTATTTCACCAGGCTTGAAGCCGTCGCGGGGCTGGCCGCAATGCTTGAAAGCCTCATCGCCGACATCGACAGGATCAAGGGTGTCGAAACAAACGCCTCCCTTGACAGCGAACTGTCAATGGTGATGTTCGATGATTATGAACTTTACCGATGGCAGCCCAACGAACTCAAACAGAGCGTTCTGTGGGTCGGCACAAAAACAATTATGGTCTCGAGGCTCGACGGTCCCGGTAAAGACATCGTAATGGGACTCATCGACAAAGCCATAGCCGCCGAAAAAACCGGCCTCAAGGGAAACGCCTATTTCGACTCTCGCTTCGGCGACAGTAAAGGCGCCTCGCAGTACGCCGAGTACGACACTTCGATCCAAAAAGCCGCCTCAATTATCGAAGACCAAACCGATTTCAAGGTCGTCCAGGAGAAGACCGGCAAACTCTTCACCCCAAAACAATGCCCCGACACAGCCCTCTACTGCGGATGGTACAGCCTCAAGAAATATGTCGATGCCTTCGACTTTGTCCCCGGCGCGGTGGGATATCATATAGCCAGCTTCGAGGCCGTCAGTTTGAGAGACCCCAAGAGCACCCAATGGTGTCCGGCCATGCTTCGCGACGGAATCACTGCAACACTCGGACCTGTCGCCGAGCCTTATCTGCACGCATTCCCAAAGCCGGAAGACTTCTTCGCGCAATTTATCGAAGGCAGGTGTCTGGCAGAGGCATATTACAGGACAAAGCCATTGAACTCGTGGCAGATGCTCCTCATAGGCGACCCCCTCTACAAACCTTTTAAGTCTGCCGACTAATCGCTTTCCAGCCAGATGGTCTTGCAGATGAAACGCGACACGACAGTCGAAAGGATTATTCCCGCAATTGCCGTAATGCAGTCGAAGAACCAGGCAGGTCTTTCAAAAAAGACATACGCGCTTAGTTTGACCGCACACAACAGAACAAGCGGCAGCAGAAATGCCGAAATTAGCCATTTCATTGCCGAGACTTTTGCCGGCAGCCTGTGGTCGAGGTACTGTATCCAAACTAAGCTAAATGCCGAATACGCCACAAAGTGAAAACCGATATTCAGGTAAGGCTGGTCCCATAACAGATCGATTCGCGACAGGTTGGATATTGTAAAAATGAAAATCGCTATCACCGCCAGGGCGGCGGGCCAAAAGCTGAGGATAGAAAGCAAGCCGAGCCCCACTAATGCCCCGATCATATCAGCCAGAAGATCTTTCACCTCCGCCCCCCGACCGACATAGCTCTGCAGCCATTCGTCCATCATACCATACCACACAATCGCAGCAAGAATCACCCACACCTTTGCCATTCGCCAGTTTACCTTGTCATACGGACTGACGGCAAGCCAGACAAAAAACACCAAACCCATATAGGCCAGCCAATGCATCGTCTTATCGGACATCCCCGTCTGATGACCGAGGTCCTGGATGGGAATATGGGTCGCAATAAAGAGCAGAGACCAATAGACCGCAAGCCCGGCGATAATATACTTATGTCGTCTCTGTAAAGGCATAACGTATTCCGTCAAAGCAATTCGGGTACCGGCCCGGACGCCGGGATAAGGATACATCGTTTTTTATGGACCGGCCCTTTAATCGCAAGTGATTTTAGTTTATGATGACGACGAATCAAAGTCATTTATGTGGAGATAATTCATGTTGGGAATCACTTGTTGAAGCACTCAGAGACGCCATCCTCCAGATCAAACGGGACCCTTACTGGGAAGCGACCGCCTTTGTCGGCGAGGCAGTCTTTGGCGGAAGGTTCATCCTCCAGTGGATCGTCAGCGAATACAAAAAGAAATCGCACGTGCCCGTGGCGTTCAGGTACATGTCCATAATAGGCAGCATAATCTTAGCCGCCTACTCCATCCACATCGAAAAGCCCGTTCTCATTGCCGCCTTCACGTTGCAGATCGGCATCTACGCGCGAAATCTCGTCCTCATAAAAAAACACCGAAAAGCCCAACATTCACCCGAACAAAACGAGCCGTAATCTCATGAAAAGCTGTCTCCCGTCGTTTGATCCTGTATGATACGGAAGCATCCTTAGGATGGGCAACTCGTTTGCCCATGCTGTGACGGTTGGCGGTTGCATTTGCCGGCGGCTCCTGCTATCCTGCCTTGGCGGCGAGTGTGAGGGCTGATAAATATTGACAAATGACAGGAGGGTTCATGCGGTCTGTTCTATATTGTGGATTCCTGGTGGGGGTAATGGTCTGTTCGAGTGCTGCCGAGCCGAGAGTTCGGTATAGTCGCAAGCCGCTTGCAATAAAGGCCGTCGCGGTTGATCGGCGGCAGGTGAAGGTTTTTGAGCGGGTAACTCTCGATGTCGAGCTGGAGGCGACTTTCGACAATCCTTTTGACGCCGATGATGTTCGCATCGACGCCGAAGTTACTGAACCTAACGGCAAAAGACGGTCGGCGCCCGGCTTTTTTTATCAGCCCTTCAAGCGGAATGATTCGATTGACGTGCCTCGGCGAACGGAGCCGGCAGGCCCGCCCCGGTGGCGGGTTCGACTTTCGTTTGTCGCACCCGGACTGCATACGGTGCGTCTCAAGGCCCGCGATCGGTCGGGGACGGCTCAATCAAAGCCCGTCAGTATCAGGGTCTCAAATGCCGATACCGCCGGCATGATCCGGCTCAGTGCAAAGGACCATCGGTATTTTGCCACTGACCGCGGCGAGAGCTGGTTTGCCGTGGGCGCCAACGTCTGCTGGGGCGAAACGTGGGGCAAGGGCGGTAAGCACGTTTTTTCTTATGACGACTGGTTGCCGCGATATGCCGAAAACGGCTGCAACTTCGCTCGGCTATGGCTGTCGTTGGAATGGAACGACTTGGCGCTCATTACGAGGGATTCGGGCTTCGACGGCATCGACCTGCAGCGGGCCTGGCATATTGACCATGTTCTGGAGTTGGCGGAGAAGTATGATATTCGGCTGATGTTGTGTTTTGACGCCCACGGGATGCTGCGGACGGAGAAAAGACAGTACGGGTCATGGGAGATGTCGCCGCTGCACCCCGATAACGGTGCGCCGATAAGCAAACCGATCGAGTTTTTCACTAATGCCAGGATGCTCAAGGCGTATCGCAACCGCCTGCGGTATCTGGTGGCTCGCTACGGCTACAGCACGAGCCTGTTTTCGTGGGAGTTTTTCAATGAAGTCGATCTGATTGACGACTATGATAGCGAGATTGTTGCCAAATGGCATGCCGAGATGGCGCGATATCTGCGGCAAGTGGACCCCTGGGACCACCTGATAACGACAAGTTATGCCCGCCAGGACGGCGATCCGCGGGTCGACGGGCTTAAGGAACTTGATTTTGTGCAGACCCACCATTATCAGGCCCCGGACATCGCCAGAGACCTTGCCGCCGACAAAGAAAACAAGGCCGCGGCGAAGGATCGACCTCATTTTCACGGCGAATTCGGCATCAGCCACAGCGGCAAGGAGACCGGCGAGCTCGATCCGGCGGGTATCCACCTGCACAACGGGCTGTATTCGAGCGTCGGCAGGATGGATGCCGGTACTGCGATGACGTGGTGGTGGGACAGCTATGT